>NZ_JBHUZM010000039.1:47083-57693 GCF_042667665.1 Streptomyces sp. NPDC057307
CGAAGTGTCCATTCTAGAGGGTCCATTCTTGCTTCGGGCGGCCTATCGGGCATGAAGTTACCGCTGATCAGGCCAGGTTCCTCAGGCTCTCTCGGCGGCATGATCCTGATCGTACCTTCGTGACTTGCGAGTACCCGCGCCCACTGTTCGTGCCCCGTCACCGGCCCGGTCGGGAACAATGGCCGCCATGAGTGAGTGGGGGATCGCACTGATCGCGGCAGGCTCGGCCCTCGCGGGCAGCCTGGTCACCGGCTGGTTCGCGCGGAGCGCCGGCATGAGACAGGCCGAGGCGGCGCAGCACGCCGGTGACCGGCAGGCGGACGCGCTGCTCCACACGGTCCGCCTGACGCTTCAGGAGCAGCGCGCGGTCCGACTGCTCGATCTGCGGCGCCACACCTATGTGGCTTTTCTGCAGGCCGCGGAGGCCGTGGCGCTCACAAGCCGCACGGGCATCGGCCCCGGCGGCGACGGCGCGGCTCTCCAACGGGCCCTCGGCGCCGTGGCATTGGAAGGCCCCGCCGAGGTGGCTCGCGCGGCGGGCGAGGTCGTTGACCGCCTGCGGCGCGACGACTCGCCGGACGACGTCGAGCGCGCCAAGCTGACCTTCGTCTCGGCCGCACAAGCCGCTCTGGACCCGGCAGTCCCAGGACCGGAGTGACTCGTCGTCTCCGGCACCCGGTTCGTATCTCTGCCCATGGAGAGCGAGGACCGGCGACCAGACCCCACGGTCGCCGCGTACGGAGATCACGCCGCCCCGCCAGTTGACCCTGACGCGGGGGCAACCTCGCAGCATGGTTCGCATGACGACAAGAACCAGCGCGATCGAGGTCGGCGGACTCCGCAAGTCGTACGGCGGCCACGAAGTACTCTCCGGACTCGACCTGACCGTCCCCGCGGGCACCGTCTACGCACTGCTCGGACCCAACGGGGCCGGTAAGACCACCGCCGTCCGCATTCTGTCCACCCTGCTCCCCGCGGACGCCGGTGAGGCCGAGGTCGCCGGATACGACGTACGCCGCGAGGCGGATCAGGTGCGCGCGTCGATCGGTGTCACCGGACAGTTCTCCGCCGTCGACGAACTGCTGACCGGACGGGAGAATCTGCTGCTGATGGCCGACCTCGGCCACCTCGACCGGCACCGCGCGCGGAGCACGGTCGGGCGGCTCCTGGAGCGGTTCGACCTGACTGAGGCCGCCGACCGGCGCGCGGCGACGTACTCCGGCGGCATGAAGCGGCGGCTGGACCTGGCGATGACCCTGGTGCCCGGACCTCGGCTGATCTTCCTGGACGAGCCGACCACCGGCCTCGACCCGCGCAGCCGCCGTGACCTGTGGGGGATCGTGCGCGAGCTGGTGGCCGACCAGGTCACCGTCTTCCTCACCACCCAGTATCTGGAAGAGGCCGACCAACTCGCCGACCGGATCGGTGTGCTCGACGGGGGCCGGCTCGTCGCCGAGGGCACCGCCGCCGAGTTGAAAAGGCTGGTCCCCGGTGGCCACATCCAGCTCCAGGCCGCCGGGCGTGAGCAAGTGGCCGTACTCGCACACCAGTTGCCCGACGCGCACACGAACGCCGAGACGCTCACCCTGACCCTGCCGCACGACGGCAGCCTCACCGCACTACGGCGGCTGCTGGACCGGATCGACGACGACAGCGCGGTCACCGGGCTCGCCGTACACACCCCGGACCTCGACGACGTGTTCCTGGCCCTCACCGGCCACCCCACCACCCACGAACCCACACAGGAGGCGCCGGTATGAGCACCACGACGTACGCCGTCCGCGACTCGGCGACGATGCTGCGCCGCAACCTGAGGCACATGGCCCGCTACCCGTCGATGACAGTGATGCTGATCGGGCAGCCACTGCTGTTTCTGCTGCTGTTCGTCTACGTCTTCGGCGCGACCATGGGCGCCAGCCTGCCGGGAGCTTCGGTGGGAGCTTCGGTGGGAGCCTCGGCGGGGGGCCGTGGCGACTACCTGACGTTCATCACTCCCGGGATCCTGATGATGACGGTGGCCAGTGTCTCCATCGGAACCGCGGTCCTGGTCGCCACCGATATGAAGAACGGGATCATTGACCGGTTCCGGACCATGCCGATCGCCAAGTCCTCCGTGCTCACCGGCCATGTGCTCGGCGCGATGATCCAGACCGCGCTCGCGCTCGTGACGCTCCTCGCAGTGGCGTTCCTGATGGGGCTGCGGACCGACGCCTCGGCGACGCAGTGGCTGGGCCTGACCGCCCTGCTCGCCCTGCTTTCCCTGGCGATGACCTGGTTCACCGTGGCACTGGGACTGGCCAGCCCCGATCCGGAGACCGCGAGCAACCTGCCGATGATCTTCGTACTCCTGCCGTTCGTGGGCAGCGGCTTCGTGCCGGTCGAGTCGATGCCGGCCGGACTGCGCTGGTTCGCCGAACACCAGCCGTTCACACCGGTCATGGACGCGTTCCGCGGCCTGCTGGCCGGAGCGCCGGCCGGTCCGGACATCCTCCGGGCCGTCGGCTGGTGTGCGGTGATCGGACTGACCGGCTACCTCTGGTCACGGCATCTCTACCGAACCCGCGCCGCGACCTAGGAGACTGATCCGATGCTGACCATCGGCGAGCTGGCCTCGTACGCCGGAGTGACCGTGCGCGCGGTGCGGCACTACCACGCCAAGGGTCTGCTGCCGGAGCCGGAGCGGGACCACTCCGGCTACCGCAGGTACGACGCCACCGCCGTGGTCGAGCTGATCAAGATCCGCACCCTCGCTGACGCGGGCGTCCCACTGGCGCGGGTACGGCAGCTGCTCCAGGCCGACGAGGAGGAGTTCGCCACGGCGGTCGCGGACATCGACAAGCGACTACGGGCGGAGATCCGGGACCGGCAGCGGCACCGCGAACGCATCGCCCGCCTCGCGGCCGGGGACAACCTGGTTCTCCCTCCCGAGGTCGTCGCGTTTCTCGACCAGCTACGGGCACTCGGGGTCGACGAACGCATCGTTCGGGTCGAACGCGACGGCTGGATTCCGTTGGCCGCGCACTCACCCGAGCGAATCCCGGAGTGGACGGCACGCAAACGGGCCCAGATCGCCGACCCGGAACTCGTCGACTTCTACCTCACCCTCGGCCAGGCCCTCGACCGGCCCGACGGCGACCCCCAACTGGTCGAGCTGGCCGACAAGATGGCCGTCTACATCACGGAGATGGCCGACGAGCAGGGTGAGGACTACCTGGACGACACCGACATCGATCCCCCCATCGTCAAGCTGCTCGACACACTGGCCTTCGACACCGCACCGCCGGCCCGGCGACTGATCGAACTGCTGAAGAAGCGCGGCTGGACCGGCTGGACCAAGATCGAGCGCGTGGACCCGCCACGGGGCGATCACGGCTGACGCCCGTCGCGCCCGTCGCGCCCGTCGCGCTCATCGCGCTCATCCCGCTCCTCGTGCTCGTCGGCCGCTCGAACGGAGACGCCGACGGCGTGGCCACCCGGCCGGGATGTGGTTTGCCGGACGCGCGGCAAGGGTCTGCCTCGCCACCGGACTGGGTAGTTGTCTCACGCACACCTGGGTGGAATCACGAGAGAGCACAGCGCTGGCGTGACACTTGAGCGTCACCGGCTACCCACTGGTTGAGGAGGCCGCATGCCGCCAACAGGGCGATCGCAAGAGGTTGTTGATGCCGGCGACGACCAGGCGCAGGTGATCGTGGTGGGCGCGGGGCCGGCCGGATCGACCGCTGCCCTGTATCTGGCCCGGGCCGGTGTCGACGTGCTGCTGCTGGAGAAGGGCACCTTCCCGCGGGACAAGGTGTGCGGCGACGGCCTCACCCCACGGGCCGTACAGCAACTCGTCCGTATGGGCATCGACATCGACGCGCCGGGCTGGCTGCGCAACAAGGGAATGCGCTGGGTATGCGACGGACGCCAGGTGCACATCGACTGGCCGCGCTCGGGCAGCAGCCCGGACTTCGGCCTCACCCGCAGCCGACACGACTTCGACGACATCCTGGTCCGCCAGGCGGTGTCCGCCGGAGCCCGGCTGCGTCTTGAGACGAAAGCAACAGGTCCCCTGACCGACCGCGGCGGCCGCATCGTCGGCGTGTGCGCGATCGCGGGAGGGGACAAGCAGCCACAGAAGTACCACGCCCCCCTGGTGATCGCCGCAGACGGGGCGTCGGCCAGAACAGCCCTCGCCATGGGACTGGAACGCGATCGGGGCAGACCCATCGCCACCGCCGCCCGCCGCTACTACCGGAGCAGCGCCCGGACACATGACCCGTATCTGGAGCTCTGGGCCGATCTGCTCTGCTCCCGCACCGGCCGCGATCTGCCCGGATACGGCTGGATCTTTCCCCTCGGCGACGGCCGCGTGAACGTCGGCCTCGGCGCCCTGCCCCACAAGCGGCACGGAGCGGTCGATCTGCGGGCCACCCTGGACAAGTGGCTGGCACGCGTGCCCCCGGAGTGGGGGCTGCGGGAGGAGAACGCCGACTCCCCGCTGCGCAGTGCCGCCCTGCCCATGGGCTTCAACCGCAGGCCGCAGTACCACCGGGGTCTGCTCCTCATCGGCGACAGCGCGGGCATGATCAGCCCGTGGAGCGGCGAAGGCATCGTTCAGGCGATGGAAGCGGGGGAGGTGGCCGCCGAAACAGTCGCGCTCGCCCTGCACCGTCCCAGCGGCACCCGGCGCGAGCAGGCCCTGCACCAGTACCAGAGCGAGGTGAACCGCCGCTGGGGACGGTACTACCGGCTCGGCAACACGGTTGCCGACCTCGTATTCGCCCGCTACGGCTATCGGCCGCTCCTCAACCGCCACGTCATGGCCACTCCCACTCTGGTCCGCAGTCTCGCCCGGCTCCTGACCCACGGATCCGACGCGCCCTCCGACGACCTGATCGACACGGCGGTACGAACCCTTGTACGGATGGTGCCCGCACCGGGCCGGCGCGCCACGTCCAAACGCTGAGCCCGCTGGCACGCCGCGCTCCCGGCCCCTGTTGACCTTGACACGGTGACAAGCGTTTCACTGCGGCCAAGGGAGGTGGCGCCGATGACCACGCCGAAACAGGACACAGACACCACGCGAACACTTCAGGGGCTGGAGGACAGCCGCTCGTCAGTACGGCTGCGGGCAGCGCTCGCGGCCGGCACGACCCCGGATCCGCGGTTCGTCGACAAGCTCATCGAACGATGCGCGATCGAGCCCGAGTTCTACGTACGCGAAACGCTCACCTGGGCACTCACCCGCCATGCCGCACCCGCCCGCCACGCCGCACCGACACGCCATGCCGCACCTGCCCGCCACACCGGACCGACCCTGGTCACCAAGCTTGTCGGCCAACTCCGCTCGGAGCACGCGCGGGCGCGAAGTCAGGCGCTGCACACCCTGTCCAAGATCGGGGACCGGCGGGCCTGGCCGGCGATCACTCCGGCGCTGCTGACCGACACCGACGACGAGGTGGCGCAAAGCGCCTGGCGAGCAGCGGTCGTACTCGTACCAGAAGGTGAAGAGCCCGAGCTGGCAAGGGCGTTGGCGGCGCAGCTCGGGCGCGGCGGGCGTGCGACACAGTTGAGCCTCAGCCGGGCGCTGGTAGCGCTCGGCGAGGTGATCACGCCGACCCTGCGCGCCGCGACGACGAATTCGGACCCCCGCGTCCGTCAGCACGCGATCGCCACGGAACGCCTGCTGAACGACCCGGACACCGGATTCGAGTTCGCGATCGAGGAGGCGAAGCGCATCATGGCCCTCGGCGCGACCAGCCAGGAGGGGTGACAGGCAATGCTGATCGGTGAGGTGGCACGACGGTCCGGAGTCAGTGCCCGCATGCTCAGGCATTACGACTCCCTCGGCCTGGTACGGCCGACGGGCCGCACCCGGTCGGGCTACCGGGAGTACTCCAGCCAGGACATCCGGCGAATCTTCCACATCGAGAGCCTGCGGTCACTGGGGCTGTCGCTGCGCGAAGCCGGGTACGCGCTGGATGATCCCGGCTTCACACCCTCGGAGCTCGTGGACGACCTCATCCGCCAGGCACGAGAACGCGTCGCGGGGGAGACGGAGCTGCTGGCACGACTGAGCCGGATCGGCGCCGCGGAACCCGCCGGCTGGCAGGACGTCCTCCAGATCGTCGCGCTCCTCCAGGCCCTGGGTTCGGAGAGCGCCGGGAAGCGCCAGCGCGCGGCCCTGTCCTCGGTCGAAGCGGTTCCGGTGCCGGTGGACGCTCTGGCCGAGGCGGCGTTGAACGAGACGGATCCGAACGTTGCCGGAGCCCTCCGATGGGCACTGGCCCGATCGGGCGACGGCGGCTGTACGGTCCTGGCGGAAGGTCTCGGCTCACCGGTGGCCGAGGTACGCGAACGTGCCGTCCGGTCCCTCGCCGCGATCCCGAACGGCGAGGCGACCGCACTGCTGCATGACGCCCTCACCAACCCCGACATCGTGGTCCGCAGGTGTGCGGCTCTGGCACTCGGAGCACGTGGAGTCCCCGACGCGGTCCCGACGCTCATCACCATGGTGGTCGAGGAGACGAACGACGTCGACGCGGCAGACGCGCTGAGCGCGCTGGCCGGCGATCCGGCCCTGGCGGACCGGATCGCCACCCTGCTCATCGACCGCCTCGCCCACGGAACCGCCGGACCGTCCGCACGCCGACGGCTGACACAGGCGCTCGCGGACATCCCGGGAACCTCGGCGTCACATGCGCTCGCGGAGCTGTCGCAGGACGAGGACCGCGCCGTCGCGCTCATCGCGAAGTACGTTCTCGAAGTACGCGGCGCACGCTAACGTCCTTGTCCCGAGGCCCAGTTGACGCCTGGCCACCGCAGACGGGTCCAGAACCTCCACCTCGTACTCCGGCCGTACCGCAGCCGCACGGCGGGGTCCACGTACGGACAGGGGCCTCGTCGCTCAGGTCGCTCAGTACGGTCTCCGAGCGGGCAGCGACTGAAGGCACCGGCACCGCAGGTTCCGCGCACCTCCGGTCAGCCGTCCCCCTCCCCGCCCCTGCCGCCGTTCCCCTCGCCGCCGAATCGGTGGACCCGCTGCCCCCGGGTGACCGGCGGCCAGCCGGGGTCGCCGGTCCTGGCGAACGCGACCCACGCCGTATGCATCTCCTCGGCCAGCGAGGCGGGCGGCTCGGCCGGCCCCAGCAGTCCTCGTCGCCCGCGCAGCGCCGGAAGGTCGAGCCGGTCGAACACGAAGGGAAGCTCCACGGTGTGCGCCGCGCCGAGCCGGCCGTCGACGGCGGGCGAGCGCCAGACGAACTCGTAGACGTGGGCCCGGCCGTGGGCCTCGGCCAGTCTCCGGCTGCCCGCGCCGAACAGCGCGTCGCCGAGGATCGCCGAGCGCACCTCGCCGTACCCGGCGCCCGGATGCCGGGCCCGGTACGCCGCGACGAGCGCGTCGGCGTCGCCGTGCGCGGCGGCGGCCGAGCGTACGTCCTGCGCCGTCGAGGCCGTGAGGCTGCCCTGCGGCGCGAGGTACAGGTTTCCCTCCTCGCCGTTGGTGCCGACGAGCAGGTCGACGTCCGCCAGTCGGCTCTCGGCGGGCTGTCGTTCCAGTACGAGACTGAACGGGCTGAGCCCCATGAGAGGGTCGGACCGCTCGGCCGTCCCCAGGTCCAGCCCACCCAGCTCGGGCACGACCTCGACGAGCCTTTCGTCGGGGATCTCCGCGAAAGCGGCGGCCGTCGGCGCGACGCCGAGCACCGCCGCCGCCGTACGAGTCACCCGCGCGGCCTGCTCGGGGGAGAACGCGCCGAGTCCGCTGCCGCTCTGCACGATCGCGCGCCGGACAAGCCCGGCCGCCGCGGGCGCGGCGAGGACAGCGCCGGTGATCGTGGCCCCCGCGGACTGGCCGAACAGGGTGACGTTGCCGGGGTCGCCGCCGAAGGCCGCGATGTTGTTCCGGACCCAGCGCAGCGCGGCGGCGACATCGAGCAGGCCGCGGTTGCCCGGCGCGCCGGGCAGGTCGAGGAAGCCCGCGATGCCGAGGCGGTAGTTGAGCGTCACCAGGACGACACCGTCGCGGGCGAACGCGGCGCCGTCGTACAGGGCCGCGCCGTTCGAGCCGGCCACGAACCCGCCGCCGTGCACGAACACCATCACCGGGCTGAGGCCGGCCCCACGCACATCCCGGCTGCCACCACCGGCCTCACGCGGAGCCCACACATTCACCGTGAGATGGTCGTCGCCACGGACCCAGCCGGGGCCGAAGTACGGCGACATGTCGAGGGCGCCGAAGGCGTCCCGGCGCGGCTGCGGCGCGGTGGGCCCGGGGGCCAGGGCGTCGCGCACGCCCGTCCACGGCTCATGGGGGCGGGGCGGCGAAAACCGGTCGGCGCCCCGCGGCGGTGCGGCGTACGGTACGGCGAGGAAACGCCGTACCTCCCTGCCGGTGTGGGTGGTGACCTCACCGCGGACAGCGCCGCCGGTGGTGGCAATGATCAGATCGGACACCGGGTCTCCTGCTCTCGTACTGATCTCTTGTACTGATCTCGCGTATCGACTTCGCGTATCGATTTCTGGTGTCGCTCCGGTGCCGGTTCAGATCCGGGTGAACGGCGCCCATGCCGCGATGGCGAACGCGTCACCGTCCCGGACGACCTCCGCCCCGCCGGACCCGCCCAGATGGGCGGGCAGGACAAGCGAGTTGGTGTCACTGGCCTGGCCGAGCAGCCGGCGGCGGGTGGCCCTGGCCTCGGCCGGGTCCTCGCAGAAGCAGCTGTTCGTGTCGGGCTCCACGAACTGCAGCGGCGTATGCAGCAGGTCGCCGACGAACAGCGCGCGGTCCGTGCCGGAGTCCAGCGTCAGTACCGAGGAGCCCGGTGTGTGCCCCGGCGCGAGAGCTAGTCGCAGATTCCCGTCGATGGTGTGAGTGTCGTCCCACAGCAGCGTCTGCCCCGCTTCGTGCACCGGCGCCACGCTGTCCTCGAACACGTTCTGGTTGCCGCGCCCCAGCTTCGGGGCGTAACCGTTCGCGGGGTTCCAGAAGTCGAAGTCGCGCCGCGGCATCAGGTAGGTGGCGTTGGGGAAGGTCGGCACCCAGGCGCGGCCTTCCAGCCGGGTGTTCCAGCCGACGTGATCGACGTGCAGATGTGTGTTGATCACCAGATCGACGTCCTGCGGCCCTACGCCCGCCTTGGCCAGCTCCCCGAGGAAATCACCGTCCCGACGGCTCCAGACCGGCGAGTAGGGACGTTCCTTGTGATTGCCGACGCCGGTGTCGACAAGGATCGTCCGGCCCTCGCTGCGCAGCAGCCACGTCTGGATCGCGCTGACGCAGACGTCCGAGTCGAAGTCGACGAAATCCGGCCCGAGCCAGGCCCGGTGATCCCGCCACGCTTGCTCCGGCGCCTCGGGGAAGAAGGTGGCCGGAGCCATTTCGACCGATCCGTAGTACTCGACGACCCGGGTGATCGACACATCACCGAGAACGATGTCCTGCATGAGCGGCCCCTCTGTTGACCCGGTTCTGTTGATCCGGTGGAGTTCCGCCAGCCTTGTGTCACAGCGCGGTGGGGGACCAGTCCCGGCTCCTGCCTACGCATGACAGGGGCAGGCTGACTGCAGGGGCCTCCCGCATACTCGATGGCATGGCGGTTTCCATGCAGCTCAGCGAGTTCCTGCGAGCCCGGCGGGCACGAACGCGGCCCGAGGACGTGGGCCTTCCCGAGCTGCCGGGCAGGCGGCGTGTGGCGGGCCTGCGACGTGAGGAGCTCTCGCAACTGGCGGGCGTCAGCGTCTCGTACTACACCCGCCTCGAACAGGGCCAGTCGGTCAACGCGTCCGACGGTGTTCTGAATGCGCTCGCCACCGCCCTGCGGCTGGACGAGCACGAGCACGCACATCTGCGGCAGCTCGCCTCGCAGCGCCGGCGGCCCCACAGGCGTCCTCCGGTGGAACGCGTCGACTCCCTCACCCGTGACCTGCTGCGTTCGATGGGCGACACCCCGGCGCTCGTCCTCGGCCGCCGCACCGACGTGCTGGCCTGGAACCCCCTGGCCCACGCCCTGCTCGCCGGGCACCTCGACCCGGCCGCACCCGACCGTCCCGAGGACCGGCCCAACCTGTCGCGCATGCTGTTCCTCGATCCGCACACCAGAGATCTGTACGCGGACTGGGACCGCAAGGCGCAAGCGGTGGTGGGCAGCCTGCGGCAGGTCGCCGGACACCATCCCGAGGACGGGCTCCTGGCTTCACTGGTCGGGGAACTGACGATGGCATGCCCCGAGTTCGCCGCGCTGTGGAGCGACCATCGGGTCCGGCCGTGCGAAGGGGATTCGTACCGACTGCGTCATCCGCTGATCGGCGAGCTGACCGTCACCCAGCAGATTCTCGCCCCCACCCGCTCGCCCGAGCAGTCCCTCGTCCTTGTCACCACGGAGGAGAACTCCAGCTCCCAGGACACGCTCGTGCTTCTCCGCGGATACGCCTCGTGGTCCGCCGCTCGTTGAAAGCGTGTCGGGGACGTCGGGGCCCTTGGAGCCGGTGGAACTGCTGGGGAGGGCGCCGTGCCGTGACGAGCTGCCGCTAGGGCCTGTCTGACAAATGACCACCGGCGGGTTCGCGGAGCCACAGCATCAGAGCTGCCAGGACGATCCCAGCTCGGTAGCGATCGGCGAGCT
>NZ_JBHUZM010000040.1:0-56672 GCF_042667665.1 Streptomyces sp. NPDC057307
CTCGGAGATGTGTATAAGAGACAGGGGGCGGGCCTTCCGCCGTAACTTCGCCGACCACGTCAGCCGCATCAGCCGCGCCGCGGCACGACCACCGTGCGGCGGTCAGCCGACCGCGGGAACAGGCACGTACACGGCGAGCGCCGCGGCCAGTTCCTCGTGGACCTGCGCCTTCAGTAGCGTGCCCTCCGGGGTGTGCTCCTCGGACAGCACCTCGCCCTCGGCGTGGACCCGCGAGACCAGACCGCCGTCGGTGTACGGCACCAGGGCCTCGACCGTGATCTCGGGCCTGGGCAGCTCCGTGTCGATGAGCGCCAGTAGCTCGGTCATACCGGCGCCGGTACGCGCCGACACGGCGATCGCGTGCCGCTCCATGTGCAACAGCCGCTGGAGGACCACCGGGTCCGCCGCGTCCGCCTTGTTGATCACCACGATCTCGCGGACGTCCACCGCGCCCACGTCGCGGATCACCTCACGCACGGCGGCCAGCTGCTCCTCCGGCGCGGGGTGCGAGCCGTCGACCACATGCAGGATCAGATCGGAGTCTCCGACCTCCTCCATGGTCGAGCGGAACGCCTCCACGAGGTGGTGCGGCAGATGCCGTACGAACCCGACGGTGTCGGCCAGCGTGTAGATCCGGCCGCTCGGTGTCTCGGCCCGGCGCACGGTCGGGTCCAGGGTGGCGAACAGGGAGTTCTCCACCAGGACGCCCGCGCCGGTGAGGCGGTTGAGCAGCGAGGACTTGCCCGCGTTCGTATACCCGGCGATCGCGACCGACGGAACCTTGTGGCGCCTGCGCTCCTGCCGCTTGATCTCACGGCCGGTCTTCATCTCCGCGATCTCCCGGCGCATCTTCGCCATCTTCTCGCGGATCCGGCGCCGGTCCGTCTCGATCTTGGTCTCACCGGGACCACGGGTGGCCATACCGCCACCGCCGCCGCCACCCATCTGCCGGGACAGCGACTGGCCCCAGCCGCGCAGCCTCGGCAGCATGTACTGCATCTGGGCCAGCGCGACCTGGGCCTTGCCCTCTCGGGACTTGGCGTGCTGGGCGAAGATGTCGAGAATCAGGGCCGTACGGTCCACGACCTTGACCTTGACGACGTCTTCGAGATGGATCAGCTGACCGGGGCTGAGTTCACCGTCGCAGACGACCGTGTCCGCTCCGGTCTCCAGCACCATGTCGTACAGCTCGCGTGCCTTGCCCGAGCCGATGTAGGTGGCCGGGTCTGGCTTGTCACGGCGCTGGATGACGCCGTCGAGCACCAGCGCGCCGGCCGTCTCGGCCAGCGCCGCCAGCTCCGCGAGCGAATTCTCGGCTTCCTGCACGGTCCCCGAGACCCAGACGCCGACGAGCACCACACGCTCCAGGCGCAGCTGCCGGTACTCGACCTCGGTGACGTCTTCGAGCTCGGTGGAGAGGCCGACCACGCGCCGTAGCGCCGCGCGGTCGGAGCGGTCGAACTGGTCGCCGTCCCGCTGTCCGTCGATCGCTTGGCTCCAGGCGACGTCCTCTTCCATCAGGGCATCGGCCCGAAGGCTGTCCGTGCGGGTGTCCGCGGAGATCTGCTCGTCCTGGGAAGGGGAAGAAGAGGAGGTCATTGGATCCTTACGTCGAAGAGAATGTTCGGGTGGTGGACAGAGACTGCCCACCCACATCGGTCACAACGCGTAACGATCCGGATTGATTCCCGGCGTCACGGGCCCGGCGCCCCCGTCCCGGAATCCCGGTCCCGGCGGCGCCGCCGACCCCTTGATGGTGGCACGTCACCGCCGGGACCGTCATATGGGTTTCCCGCTGGGTTTTCCCGCCCCGTCTCGCCGCCGCCTACTTCGCCGCCGCGCTCTTCCAGTCCGGGTGCCCCGGCATGGGCGGTGTCTTCTTCCCGTACAGCCAGCCCCGGAAGAAGTCCGACAGGTCGCGCCCGGCGATGTCCGACGCCAGCCGCGTGAAGTCGGCCGTACCGGCCGTACCGTCCCGGTGGTCGCGGACCCAGTCCCGCTCCAGCCGCCGGAACTCCCCCACGCCGATCTCCTGACGCAGCGCGTAGAGCACCAGCGCGCTGCCGTCGTAGACCACCGGCCGGAAGAGGCTGATCTGCTCGCCGGCCGCGGGCGGCTTCGGCGCGGCCGGCGGGCCGCCCGCCGCGCGCCAGCCGTCGGACAGCCGGTACGCCTCGCGCATCCGCTTCTCCATCGGCTTGTCCGCGTGCTCCTGCGCGTACAGGGCCTCGTACCAGCTGGCATGCCCCTCGTTGATCCACAGGTCGGACCACACGCGCGGCGAGACGCTGTCACCGAACCACTGGTGCGCCAGCTCGTGGACCATGACCGAGTCGACGTACCACTCGGGGTACTCGGGCCGGGTGAACAGCGAGCGCTCGAAGAGCGACAGCGTCTGTGTCTCCAGCTCGAAGCCGGTCTCGGCGCCGGCGATCAGGATGCCGTACGTCTCGAAGGGGTACCGCCCGACCTGCCGCTCCATCCACTCCAGCTGCGCCGGCGTCTTGGCCAGCCACGGCTCCAGCTTCGCGCGGTCGGCCGCCGGGACCACGTCGCGCAGGGGCAGTCCGCGCGGCCCCTCCCGGTGCAGCACGGCCGAGTCGCCGATGGACACCTGCGCCAGCTCGGTGGCCATGGGGTGACGGGTGCGGTAGGTCCAGGTGGTGGTGGCGCCGTGGCGGGTCTTCGCCACCGGCAGTCCGTTGGCCACCGCGGTCAGCTTGCTGGGGGCGGTGACCCGGAAGGTGAACACGGCCTTGTCGGCGGGGTGGTCGTTGCCGGGGAAGACACGGTGCGCGGCGTCGGCCTGGTTGGCCATCGCGAGACCGTCCGTGGTCCGCACCCAGCCGCCCTTGCCGCCCGTCGGGTCGCTGGTGTGGGTGACGGTGACGCGTACCGGCGAGCCCGCCTCGACGGCGTCGCGCGGCGTGACCACGAGGTCTTCGCCGGCGGTCGCGAAGTCGGCACGCGCCCCGTCGACCTCGACGGAGCGGACCACGCCGTGGGTGAAGTCGAGGTTGATCCGGTCCAGACGCCGGGTCGCGCGGGCCTCGATCTTGGTGACGGCGTCGAGCGGCTTGGTGTTGTCGCCGCGATAGGTGAAGCCGATGTCGTAGGCGAGGACGTCGTATCCGGGGTTGCCCAGGTGTGGGAAGAGCGGATCGCCGATACCGAGCGGTCCTGGGGCGGCGGCGGGGAGCGTCGCGGCGACGAGGGTGGCCGACGCGGTGGCCAGCAGGGCGGCGCGCAGCCGGCGGGAGGTGAGCAGCATGAACCACCGTTACCAGCGCCCGGCATAGGTATGAGGGCGGCGCGCTTCACACCCACCCGAAAGAGGAGGCGGGCAGCCGGGCGCGGATGCCGGTGCCGGCGGGGGTGACGAGTCCGTTCAGGAGGCGGGCTCGTGCTGCGCGCGCCGTACGTCGAAGACTCCCGGCACGTCCCGCATCGCGCGCATCAGTCCGGGAAGTCCTGCCGCGTCGGGCAGTTGAAGCGTGTACGTGTGCCGTACCCGCTGCTCGCTCGGCGGCTCCACGTTGGCCGACACGATCGCCGCGCCCGCCGTGGCGATGGCCTCGGTGAGGTCGGCGAGCAGCCGTGGCCGGCCGAAGGACTCCGCGTACAGCGTGACCCGGCACTCCGGCTCGTCGCCCCAGCTCACCGTGACCGGCGAGCGGCCGAGCGCGGTCATCCTGGCGACGGCGGGACACTCCTCGCGGTGCACCGTGACGGCGCCGCCGCGGACCGTGAAGCCGGTGACGGCGTCGGGCGGTACGGGCGTACAGCAGCCGGCGAGCCGTACGGTCGCCTCGGGCACGTCCACGACCACGTTGGCCACGCCACGCCGTCCGGCGGTGACGGCGCCGGGGGCACGGGGCGCCGCCGCGGGCACCTTCAGGCTCTCCGGATTCGCGGCGAGCCAGCCGGCGATCGCGATCCGCGCGGCAGGCGTACGTGCGTGGTCCAGCCACTCGGGAGAGGGCCCGGGGGCGGCGTCCTGCGTCTGAGTGCCGCGCCCTCCGCCCCGGGCGCCGTCGCGGCTGTCCCCGCTGCCACCGGTGGTGTCGCCGCCCCGGTCGTTCGCGGTCTCCGGGACGGGGCCGTGGGCCAGCAGCAGTTGCACCGTGTCGCCGTCCACCAGGACCGTACTCAGCGTCGCCAGACGGCCGTTGACGCGCGCCCCGATGCAACCGTGCGCGCCGTCGCCGTGCTGCGCGTACGCCGCGTCCACACACGTCGCGCCCGCGGGCAGCCCCAACATGCCCCCGTCGGCGAGGAAGACGCTGATCTCCCGGTCCTGGGCGAGATCGGCGCGCAGCGTCGTCCAGAAGGTGTCCGGGTCCGTGGCCGCCTCCTGCCACTCCAGGAGGCGGGACAGCCAGCCGGGCCTGGTGGGGTCGGCGCGTTCACCGTCCGCCGGTTCGGCCCCGTCGACGGGCGCGTAGGGATTGCCGAGCGCGACCACACCGGCCTCGGCGACCTTGTGCATCTGGTGCGTACGGATGAGGACTTCGACGACCGCCCCGTCGGGGCCGGCGACCGCCGTGTGCAGCGACTGGTACAGGTTGTACTTGGGGGCGGCGATGAAGTCCTTGAACTCGGAGATCACCGGGGTGAAGCAGGTGTGCAACTCGCCCAGCACGGCGTAGCAGTCGGCGTCCTCCCCGACCAGGACGAGCAGCCGGCCGAAGTCCGTGCCGCGCATCTCGCCGCGTTTCAGGCGGGCGCGGTGCACGGAGACGAAGTGCCGCGGCCTGATGACGACTTCGGCCGTGATGTCGGCCTCGCGGAGCGTCCGCCGCACCTCGACGGCGATGGTGTCCAGGCTCGGCCCCGTGGTGGCCCTGTCGGCGATGACGGTGCGGGTGCGCTCGTACTCCTCCGGCTGGAGGATCGCGAAGACCAGGTCCTCCAGCTCGGTCTTGAGGGCCTGGACGCCGAGGCGCTCGGCGAGCGGGATGAGGACGTCGTGGGTGACTTTGGCGATACGGGCCTGCTTCTCCGGCCGCATCACACCGAGGGTGCGCATGTTGTGCAGGCGGTCGGCGAGTTTGATCGACATCACCCGGACATCGTTGCCGGTGGCGACCAGCATCTTGCGGAAGGTCTCGGGCTCGGCGGCGGCGCCGTAGTCCACCTTCTCCAGCTTCGTCACGCCGTCGACCAGATAGCAGACCTCGTCACCGAACTCCGCGCGGACCTGATCGAGCGTCACGTCCGTGTCCTCGACGGTGTCGTGGAGGAGAGACGCCGTCAATGTCGTGGTCTCGGCGCCGAGTTCGGCGAGGATCAGGGTCACGGCGAGCGGATGTGTGATGTACGGCTCGCCGCTCTTGCGGAACTGTCCGCGGTGCGACATCTCCGCCAGCACATACGCCTTGCCCAGCACGAGCAGGTCGGCGTCGGGGTGGTGCGCGCGGTGGGCGTCGGCGACATGGCCGATCGCGTCCGGCAGCCGGTCCCTGGAAGCGGGCCCCAGCAGCGCGGCCCTGCCTAGTCTGCGGAGGTCGATACTGGTACGGCCGCGCCTGCGGCTCCGGGCACCAGGGCTGGTCGCCTCTGCGCTCATGGGGCACCTCCGGCAGCGTCGACCGGCGGTGGGAGGGACAGGAGCGCCCTCCCGGCCGGTGCTTGATGCTACCGACCCCACCACGTGCCTCGGTCCACCTCTCCCCCAGCGTGAAACGGATCACCCATTCGAGGGAACCTGCGGCCGGGTGCTGAGGACTTCGGAGCGTGTCGGGCCGTTCAGGGGCGTACGGGCCTCAGCGCGGGTCGAGCCGCTGCGCCCACTCCGTGTCGAGCAGTCCCTCGGCGACGATGACGGCCGGGCCGGTCATCTCGATCTCGCCGTCGGGGCGTTCGGTGATGACGAGTCGTCCGCCGGGCACGTCCACGGTGTACGTGACGGACTCGCCGGTCACCGCGGGGTCGATGCCGTCCCTGCGGGCCGCCGCGACGGCGACGGCGCACGCGCCCGTACCGCAGGACCGTGTCTCGCCGGAGCCACGTTCGTGGACGCGCATGGCGACGTGGCGCGGGCCGCGATCGACGACGAACTCGACGTTCACACCGTCCGGATAGACCGAGGGCGGGCTGACGGAGGGAGCGGTGAACAGATTTCCCGCGTGGTCGAGATCCGCCACGAAGGCGACGGCGTGGGGATTGCCCATGTTGACGTTGCGCGCGGACCAACCGCGGTCCCCCACAACGACGGTGACGTCGTCCTCGGTAAGGACGGCGCGTCCCATGTGGGTCGTGACCGGCCCCGGATCGGCCTCCCGGCTGTCGGCGCCGCCCTTGGTCTCGGCCTCGGAGTCCTTGGCGATGTGCACCCTCTTCACGCCGCCACGGGTGGCGACGGCGAGGTCGCCCGCCTCGACGAGACCGGCGCGCCGCAGATACCGCGCGAAGACCCGCACCCCGTTGCCGCACATCTCGGCGATGGATCCGTCGCCGTTGCGGTAGTCCATGAACCACTCGGCCCGGTCGGCCATGGACCGCGCCTCGGGGTGGGCGGCGGACCGCACGACGTGCAGCAGTCCGTCGCCACCGATACCGGCCCGGCGGTCGCAGAGCTTCGCGACGGCGGAGGCGGACAGGGCGAGGGCGTTGTCCGGGTCGGGAATGATCACGAAGTCGTTCTCTGTCCCGTGGCCCTTGAGGAAAGGGATCGGTGACGACTGCGCGGCGGGCCGGTAGGTACTCACGTGTCAATCGTACGAGGTGGGACCGACAAGCGAACACGGAAGGCGGCCGGCCGATCCGCCGGAACGACGCGCGGCCCGCCGGTCAGCGGAGGCGGGCGACCCGCCACACGGCGAGGGCGACGAGGGCGGCGCCCCCGGCCACGTACAGCCCGAGAACACGCCAGTCCGGGCGCTCGCCCGAGCCACGGGCCGGCAGACCCGGCCAGGCGTGGCCGACGCGGCGGGCGGCCATCATGCCCCAGCCCGCGGCGCAGCAGCTGATCAGCAGGCCGAGCATGGCGACGACGGCGCCGCCGTCGCCCGTGCCGAAGGCGAGGGGGAAGGCGAACATCAGCGAGCCGATGGCGGCGAGCATCACGATCGGGGCGAGCTGCCAGATCCGCAGGCGTCGCTGCGGACGCAGCTCGACCTCCACCTCGGGAGTCACCGCGTCTTCGTCGGGTCCGTCAGGACTCAGCCGTGGGGCTTCGTCCTGTGGATCCTGCGTTCCCTGATCCGTGTTGCGAGGGCCAGCTTCCATCGCCACGCGCCCTCCCAACTCGGACTCCACTGGTCGATCGATGCTCGATGATGGCACGGCCCCGGGCACCGGATTGACGGCCTGAGCGTCCCGATGCCATCACGTGATCAGGCTGTGACCGCTCGTTCGACCAACGTCAGCGCGAGGTGCGGGAGTTCCTCCCGGTCGACGGCCGCGCCGCTCAGCCAGTGCACCCGCGGGTCGCGGCGGAACCACGAGTCCTGGCGGCGCGCGAAGCGCTTCGTGGCGCGTACGGTCTCGGCGCGCGCCTGCTCCTCGGTGCAGTCCCCGGCGAGGGCCGAGAGCACCTGCTGATAGCCGAGAGCGCGCGAGGCCGTACGACCCTCGCGCAGCCCGCGCGCCTCCAACTCGCGCACCTCGTCGACGAGCCCGGCCTCCCACATGCGGTCCACGCGCAGCGCGATGCGCTCGTCGAGTTCGGGGCGTTCCACGTCGACGCCGATCTGCACGGTCTCGTACACGGCGTCGTGGCCGGGCAGATTGGCGGTGAACGGCTTCCCGGTGATCTCGAACACCTCGAGGGCCCGGACGATACGGCGCCCGTTGCTGGGGAGGATCGCGCGGCCCGCCGGCGGATCGGCGGCGGCCAGCCGGGCGTGCAGGGCCCCGGAACCGCGCAGCCTCAGCTCCTCCTCCAGCCTGGCGCGTACCTCGGGGTCGGTGCCGGGGAAGTCGAGGGCGTCGATGGCGCCCCGTACATAGAGGCCGGAGCCGCCGACGAGGACGGGGGTACGGCCTTCGGCGAGGAGCCGGTCGATCTCGATCCTGGCCAGCCGCTGGTACTCGGCGACGTTGGCGGCCTCGGTGACGTCCCAGATGTCGAGGAGGTGGTGCGGGACGCCGCGGCGCTCCTCGGTCGTCAGCTTGGCGGTACCGATGTCCATCCCTCGGTACAGCTGCATGGAGTCGGCGTTGACGACCTCACCGTCGAGTTGCCGGGCGAGATGGACGCCCAGGTCGGACTTGCCGGCCGCGGTGGGGCCGACGACGGCGATGACCCGGGGTGCTGGCGCTGCGGTTCTCACGGCCCCAGTCTCGCAAACCCGGTGGCCGGTTCCCGAACGAGTTACGTGACGGCCCCTGTCCGGGGTCGTTGGCCGTTGCGAGATTCCGACTGCCGGTTTTCGGGCCGGTGCGACCGGGCGGCGCAACGGGACGCTCCGGGCGACGCGGAATTTCGCCCACACGGGTACGATATGGAGCAGATATGGGTGTTTTTGCACGGTTTAGCCGGAAGTCCAAGCGGACGACCGTGGAGGACGGGTCGGCCTCGTCGGCGGCCGGAGCCACCGCGGTCGGCGCCCCGGAGACGGCGGAGGCCGCACCGGACCCGGGTGCGGATACGGTTGTCACGGGGAGCGAAAGCGCCACCGACGGCGGCGAGGACGCCGCGGAGAGCGTTGACATCCCGAAGCAGCAGACCGCCGACGAGGCGGCCGACAACGGAGCCGGCGAAGGCGCCCGCACATAACCGGCACAGAGCCGACAGCCCCCACCGGGGGCCCGAGGGAAGGTGACCCATGAGCTTCCTTGACTCACTGAAGGCCAAGCTGTCCCCTGCCAAGGACAAAGTCTCCGACCTCGCGCAGCAGCACGGGGGAAAGATCGGCGACGGTCTGGACAAGGCCGCGAAGACGGTCGACCAGAAGACCAAGGGCAAGTACAGCGACAAGATCGAGTCCGGGACCGGAAAGGCCAAGGACGCTCTGGAGCGCATGTCCCACAAGGACGGCGACACCGGCACCCCGCCTTCCTCCCCTCCGCCGCCCCCGGCCTCCTGAGGCACGGCCGAGCTGCGGCCGACGCCCGGCGGACGACGGCCGGGCGCGGGACGATTCGTACGAGTGACGGTGATGGCCGCGAGGCGCCGAAGGGCGCTTCGCGGCCATCGCCGTTCCGCTACGACCAGGCCGCCACGAAGTAGCCCACCCCGTACGGCGCGTCCTCGTAGAGCAGAGCGCCCTCCAGATTCGCCCCCTCGGCCGCGCCCGCGAGGATCTGCCAGCAGGAGCGGCCCGCCGCCTTCAGCTCGGCCGCCAGCGCCTCGTCCAGTGCCGCGAGCGCCCCGACATCCGCCGAGGACAGCGCCCGTGCGACCTCGGCGTCGAACGCGGCGGCGCGCTCGTCGAGATAGCCGGGAGCCTTGAGCGTGCGGCACGCGCTGGCGTCGCCCATCGCCAGCAGTGCCACCCGCTCGTCCTCCGCCGCGATGTCCCTACCGGTTTTGATACACCGCTCGGCGTCGAGTGGTTCCCACACGCCGAGACCGTGGATCGGCGAGGCGGACCAGCTGACCCGCGCGAGCAGCCAGGCGGCGACGGCCAGCGAGGTCGGCAGGGGCGGCGAGGGCGGCACGTCGTCCCCGGACAGTTCCTCGCGGTCCCCGCGCCCCGTCGGCGTTACGCCGAGCGTGACGTCGACATCCACCCCGTATCCCCGGAAGGAACCGTGCGCGCCCTGCGGGTACGGCTCCAGATCCCGCGGACCCGGAGCCGGTCCGACCACGATCAGCCGGTCCGGCCGGGAGGCGGCGAGCACGCCGAGGGCGTCGGCGCACGCGTCCCGCGCGGCGTCGAGTTCCGAAACGGCACCGGCGGCCAGCGCGGGGACGAGCAGGGGCGGGCAGGGGCACACGGCCGCGGATACGAGCATGCTGCGCAGACTAGATCACGGCCGCGCGGGAGGTCCGGGCGTAGGCGCCGTACCCGCACGTGGTGTGACCCATGGGTCACACCACCGAGCAGCCGCCCGTCGCCGCGGGCAGGGGCGGCGGGACACCGATCGACGGCAGGCCGAGCAGTACGCCGGCGGGCGCGGGCGGAGCCGCGTTGCGCCTCTCCCACGCGTCACCGGCGCGGGTGCGCCGTATCCGTGTCGTCGGTCCTTCCGCGAGCAGATGGTGCGGAGCCGCGTACGTGATGTCGACAGTCACCACGTCGCCGGGCCGCACCTCCTGGTCGGGCGCGGTGAAGTGCACCAGCCGACTGTCGGGCGCACGGCCGGAGAGCCGGCGGGTGGCGCCGTCCTTGCGGCCCTCGCCTTCGGCGACCATGACCTCAAGAGTGCGGCCGACCTGCGTCTTGTTCTCGTCCCAGGAGATCTCCTCCTGGACGGCGACGAGGCGCAGATAGCGCTCCTGCACGACCTCCTTGGGAATCTGCCCGTCCATGTCGGCGGCGGGCGTTCCGGGGCGCTTGGAGTATTGGAAGGTGAAGGCGTTCGCGAAGCGCGCCTCGCGCACCGTGTGCAGCGTCTGTTGGAAGTCCTCCTCGGTCTCGCCGGGGAAGCCCACGATGATGTCGGTCGAGATGGCGGCGTGCGGGATGGCCGCGCGCACCTTGTCGATGATCCCGAGGAAACGCTCCTGCCGGTACGAGCGGCGCATCGCCTTCAGGACGGTGTCCGAGCCGGACTGGAGCGGCATGTGCAGCTGCGGCATCACGTTGGGTGTCTCGGCCATGGCCGCGATGACGTCGTCCGTGAAGTCGCGCGGGTGCGGCGAGGTGAAGCGGACGCGCTCCAGGCCCTCGATGCGTCCGCAGGCCCGCAGGAGCTTGGAGAATGCCTCGCGGTCGCCGATGTCGGAGCCGTACGCGTTGACGTTCTGGCCGAGCAGCGTGATCTCCGAGACGCCTTCGGCGACGAGCGCCTCGACCTCGGCGAGGATGTCGCCGGGGCGGCGGTCCTTCTCCTTGCCGCGCAGGGCCGGGACGATGCAGAAGGTGCAGGTGTTGTTGCAGCCCACGGAGATGGAGACCCACGCGGCGTAGGCGGACTCGCGGCGCGTCGGCAGCGTGGAGGGGAACGCCTCCAGCGACTCGGCGATCTCGATCTGCGCCTCTTCCTGTACGCGGGCACGCTCCAGCAGTACGGGGAGCTTGCCGATGTTGTGCGTACCGAAGACGACGTCGACCCAGGGCGCCCTCTTGACGATGGTGTCGCGGTCCTTCTGGGCCAGGCAGCCGCCGACGGCGATCTGCATGCCGGGGCGCCGGGTCTTCATCGGGGCGAGCCGGCCGAGGTTGCCGTACAGCTTGTTGTCGGCGTTCTCGCGTACGGCGCAGGTGTTGAAGACGACGACGTCGGCGTCGCCGTCGGAGCCCTCGGGGGCGCGGACATAGCCCGCGCCCTCCAGTAGACCGGACAATCGCTCGGAATCGTGGACGTTCATCTGACACCCGTAGGTGCGTACCTCGTAGGTCCGGTCAACGCCCACTTCGTCCACTGCTCCGGCCCGGTCACTGCTAATGGTCACCCGCCAAGGGTAAGGGGGTGCCCGAGGTGGCCCCGCCGACGGAGTGCTGAGGCCGGCGGATCCCTCCCATGATTGACCCATCGATTCGGCCGCCGAATGCACCTGCCGGGCGGTCACCTGCGCCCCTAGATTCGTACTCATGAACACGACGACGAACCCGGCGACGAACCCCGCGAACCGCACCCACCAGCCGCTTCTCACCCGCGGCGGCGCCGCCGAGGCCCTGGCCGACGCCCCGGGCAGCGTGATCACGCTGTTCGCCGACTCGGACACGACGGGCGGCGCGCTGACCATCAACACCGCCCGCTTTGAGAAGGGGGCGGCAGGGGCGCCCGTGCACTTCCACACCCGCGCGACCGAGTTCTTCTTCGTCGTCGACGGCACGCTCCAGGTGCTGGTCGGTGACGAGGTGCTGACCCTGGAGAAGGGCGACTTCGTCGCCGTACCGCCGCACACGCCGCACGCCTTCGCGCCCGCCCCGGACGCGACCGCGGAGGTCCTGGTCGGCTTCACACCGGGCATGGACCGCTTCGACTACTACCGGTTGCTCGGCCGTGTGCACGACGGCGAGGCGACCGTGCAGGACATCAAGGACTCCTCGGAGACGTACGACAACCACTACGCGCGCAGCCAGGCGTGGGAGCGACGCGCCTGAGGTCCGCCGCCTGAGGCGGGCCCCCGCCCCGGTGCCCGGCCGGTTCAAGTCAGCCGGGTCCGGGGTGGTTTGACCGCCGAAGTCGCGGGTACGGGCTCTGGGCTGCGCCCGGCGCCGGGCCTGGGGAGGTCTGAGGCGCTGGTCAACCCGGTCCCCGGACCTGCGAAGGACGTGGGACCGGGGCGCAGTGCCCGCGTCGCGGGACCGACTGACAGCCGAGTGGTTGGCCCGGAACCGTCGTTCCGGGCCATTGGTGGCCGCCGCTGGCGAGGGTCACGTGGTAGCCGCCGCCGCGCTGCCTTTGCCGCAGACGTCGCCCAGGAACAGGCCCCAGCTGCCGGCGGCGAGCGGGAACAGGTCGTAGAGGCCGCCGCCGACCTGGTCGATGGAGGCGATGTGGTGGTGCGCGGCGACGTCGGGGCCGGGCACGGGGACGAGCGTCGGGGGCAGCAGGGTGGTGGCGAGCCGCCTCGTACGCATGGCGGTCGCGGGCGTCGACGAGGGTGGTGCGGATCAGCAGAGGCTCGCCGTGGGCGTCGGTCTTGACGGTGGAGGTGACGAGTACCGGCAGCCGGGTGCCATCGGCGGCGGTGAGGTCGAGCGCGGCACCTGTCGCCTCGCCCCGCGTCTTGAGCAGCGGTACGACATGGGTCTCGCGTTGACCTTGGCGATCCGGCCGTCGGGGAGGGTGGAGAGGTAGCCGCACGGCGCGTTCTCGTACAGATCCTCGGCGCTGTCCTCCAACAGGGCCGAGGGCAGTCGCTGTCCGGCAGGGCGTGGCTCTCCGGACTCCAGGCGTCCATGGGCGCGTCCTCCCACCATTCGCCCCGTTCACGGACACTCCCCGTTCACGGACGCCTCCCCGTTCAGGGACGCCGTCGCGCGCGGTGGTGTCCGCGCGGGAGGCACGCCCGACCGGTGCGGGACCAGGTCCGGAAAGGCAGGGCCTGGCCATTACGGCGAGTGGGCTGGCAGGATCACCGCATGTTCACCCTTCCGCCCCGTATGAGCCGTCGCACCGCCTTCGTAGGAGGCGTGGCCGCCCTGGTGGTGGCCGGGCTGCTGTCGTGGTGGCTGGTGCCGCTCGGGGAGAAGGCACCGAGCGGGTCCGTCAAGTTCAGTACGGGCGTGACGAGCGGGGTCTACGAACGCTACGGGGAGCTTCTCAAGGAGGATCTCGCCAAGGATCTGCCCAACGTGTCCATAGAGCTGCTGACCAGCGAGGGCTCGCAGGAGAACATCTCACGCGTGGCCACCGGCAAGGCGGACTTCACCATCGCCACGGCGGACGCCGTCGCGAAGTACCGGCGGGACAACGGGCCCGGCGCCGACCGGCTGCGGGGCGGCGCTCGGCTCTACGACGACTACGTACAGCTGATCGTGGCGAAGGACTCGGGCATCGAGTCGGTGAAGGACCTGCGTGACAAGCGCGTGGGCGTGGGTCAGGAGGGCTCGGGCGTGCGGCTGATCGCCGACCAGTTGCTGGCCGTGGCCGGACTCCATCCTCAGAAGGACGTCACGGCGGTCTCGGCGGGCATCGACACCATGCCCAGCCTTCTGGAGTCGGACGACCTCGACGCGTTCTTCTGGTCCGGCGGGCTGCCCACCGCCTCCGTGCAGGAGCTGTCCAAGCGCTTCGACATACGGCTGGTGCCCCTCGACGACGCTCTCGTCGACAAGCTGCACCACACGGCGCGGGAGGCCACCCGCTACTACCGCTCCGCGGTGATGCCGGCGGACGCGTACAAGAAGGCACAGGACGGTACGGCGGTGCCGACGGTGGCCGTGGCGAATCTGCTGGTCACCACGGACCGGATGGACGCCGAACTGACCGAGGGCTTCACCCGCACCGTGATCAACAGCCGCGACCGGATCGGCAAGAAGGTCCACCCGGCGCAGCTCGTGGATCTGCGGACGGCGATCTACACCGACCCGCTGCGCCTGCACGAGGGCGCGCTGCGCTACTACCGGTCGGTCAAGCCGTAGTAGAAGGCCGCGCTGCTCCCCGGGGTCGTCCTCAGCCTCAGGAAGAGGTCGGTGACGACCTCGGGACCGTGAGCGTCACCCGCAGCCCGCGCGGTTCACCGTGTTCGTACGCGATCGTCCCGCCGCCCGCCGCGAGCAGCGCCCGCGAGATGGACAGCCCCAGCCCCGACCCCTTGACGTTCTGATGGCGGTTGCTCCGCCAGAAGCGGTCGCCGATCCGGTCCAGCTCGTCGTCGGAGAGTCCCGGCCCGCCGTCGGTCACGGTGATGGTGGCGCGGTCGCTCGCCCCCCGGGCGACCCGTACATCCACCTCGCCGCCCTCCGGCGTGAACTTCAGGGCGTTGTCCACGACCGCGTCGAGCGCGCTGGAGAGCGCGACCGGGTCCGCCCAGCCGGTGACGGCGCCGGTGGTCCCGGTCAGCCGTACGCCCTTCTCGTCCGCGTACGCCCGCCACGCGGCGACGCGCTCGGACGCCAGCGCCCCGACATCCGTGAGCCGCAGATCCGCGGGGGCGTGTTCGGCCAGCGCCAGGTCCAGCAGGTCGTCGAGGACCTGCCCGAGCCGCTTGCCCTCCGTACGGACGGAGGCGATCTCCTCGTTCCCGGCGGGCAGCTCAAGGGCGAGCAGTTCGATCCGCAGCAGCAGGGCGGCGAGCGGGTTGCGCAGTTGGTGGGAGGCGTCGGCGACGAAGGCGCGCTGCTGTTCGAGCACGTCCTCGACGTTGTCGGCCATCTCGTTGAAGGAGTGGGCGAGCCGTCTGAGTTCCGGCGGACCTCCGGCGGCGGCGACGCGGGACTTCATCCGGCCGGTGGCGATGTCGTGCGTGGCCGCGTCCAGGACACGTACCGGACGCAGTACCCAGCCGGTGAGGCGGAACGCCGCCCCCACGGCCAGCAGCATCGCCGCGGCCTCGCCCGCGGCGATGTACAGCCAGCCTTCGAGGATCCGCGACCGCATCTGCCCGGTGGGCGAGTCGGTCACGACGACGGCGACGACGTCTCCGTCCCGCACGACCGGCGACGCGACGATCAGCCGGCCGTCCCCCTGCCAGGGCCACACCTGTTGAGGATCGTCGCTGCGTCGCCCCAGGAGGGCCTCCTGGAAGGCCAGGCGCCCCTCCCCCGTCCGGGGCACCGTCCAGCCCTCCGGGGCCCGCGCCATGGCCTCTCCGTCGCGGTAGAAGACCCCCGCCCGGATGCCGTACACGTCGAAGTAGCGGGTGAGCTCCTCCTCCAGCATGGATCCGCGTTCGTCGGACCCGGTGCCCGCGGCGGAGCCCCCGCTCCCCGCGTCGCCCTCGCTGACGAACTGCGCGAGCGCGGCGACGCGCGCGGTGTCGTCGATCCGGTCGACGACGACGTCCTGCTGCTGGGCCGAGGCGAGACTCACGGCCAGCGGGAAGCCGAGCGCGAGGAGCACGCCCGCCATGAGGACGATGAGCAGGGGGAGAAGTCGGGTACTCACCGGTTACTACGGTCCTTGATGAGCGGCGGGGGCGACGAGGCGGTAGCCGACGCCGCGCACCGTCTCGATCAGCGCCGGCATCCGGAGCTTGGAACGCAGGGACGCCACATGCACTTCGAGCGTGCGGCCGGTCCCCTCCCAACTGGTGCGCCACACCTCGCTGATGATCTGCTCCCGACGGAAGACGACCCCCGGACGCTGCGCGAGGAGAGCGAGCAGGTCGAACTCCTTGCGGGTCAGCTGGACCGGGGCGTCGCCCACGGTGACGCGGCGGGTGGACAGCTCGATGGTGACCGGTCCGAGGCGCAGCGAGTCCCCGCCGACCGCTCCGGCCTCCTCACCGCCGACGCTGCGCCGGCTGACGGCATGGATCCGGGCGAGCAGTTCCCCGGTGTCGTACGGCTTGGTGACGTAGTCGTCCGCGCCGAGGTTCAACCCGTGGATCCGGGACCGGACATCGGCACGCGCCGTCACCATGATCACCGGGGTCGCGCAGAGTTTGCGGATCTTGCCGCAGACCGCGTAGCCGTCCTGGTCCGGCAGCCCGAGGTCGAGGAGTACGACTCCGTAAGGAGACTTCGTCCCGTCGGTCACCGGCAGCAGCGCCTGCAGGGCCTCTTCGCCGCTGCGCGCGTGCGTGACATCGAAACCGTGCCTCGCCAGTACCGCGGCGAGGGCCGCTGCGACATGGTCGTCGTCCTCGACGAGCAGCAGCCTCATGCCCCTCCTCCGTGGTGTGTCCGTCACAGTACGTACCAGGGCATCCACGCCCATGGCTGCCTCACCAGTCAAGTCACTTCCTGTTAAGGGGCCGTTTCCGTTACCCACCCGGTACTCCGAACCTGCCCTCTTCACACGGTGTGTCCGGTTGCGGCCGGATCGTTATGCTCAATTTCCCCTCAGATGTAATGACGCTGGTCGCACTGCGTGATTAAGGTCCTCCCCAACCGAGGAGGACGGAGCAAGAAGCCGATGAGCGGAGTTTCAGTGACCAAGGAAACCGAGGGCGCCGGGCCGGCGTCGGGCGACCTGGTCGTGCTGAGCAACGTCAACAAGCACTTCGGCGCGCTGCATGTGCTCCAGGACATCGATCTGACCATCGCCCGTGGCGAGGTCGTCGTCGTGATCGGGCCCTCCGGGTCCGGCAAGTCCACACTGTGCCGCGCCATCAACCGTCTGGAGCCGATCGACTCCGGCAGCATTTCGCTCGACGGGAAGCCGCTGCCCGCCGAAGGCAAGGAGCTGGCCCGACTGCGCGCCGATGTGGGCATGGTCTTCCAGTCCTTCAACCTCTTCGCGCACAAGACCGTCCTGGAGAACGTCACTCTGGGACAGATCAAGGTCCGCAAGAAGGACAAGGGTGCCGCGGAGGAGTTCGCGCGTACCCTGCTCGACCGCGTCGGTGTGGCCAACCAGGCGGACAAGTATCCCGCACAGCTCTCCGGTGGCCAGCAGCAGCGCGTCGCGATCGCCCGCGCGCTGGCCATGGAGCCCAAGGTCATGCTCTTCGACGAGCCGACCTCGGCGCTCGACCCGGAGATGATCAACGAGGTGCTCGAAGTCATGCAGCAGCTCGCACGTGACGGCATGACCATGGTCGTAGTCACCCACGAGATGGGCTTCGCGCGGTCCGCCGCGAATCGGGTCGTCTTCATGGCGGACGGCCAGATCGTCGAAGAGGCGACGCCGGAGCAGTTCTTCACCAATCCTCGCAGCGACCGGGCCAAGGACTTCCTGTCGAAGATCCTGCACCACTGAGCTGCCCGTAACTTTCGAGACAACGAAGGATGTTGACCATGAATCTCCGTAAGGCAAGCGCTGCTGCCGCCGCCGTACTGGCCCTCTCCCTGACCGCGACCGCGTGTGGTTCCGACGACAGCGACTCGGCCGACGAGGGTGACGGTGGTGGCAAGAAGATCACCATCGGTATCAAGTTCGACCAGCCCGGTATCGGCCTGAAGACCCCTGACGGTTCCTTCACCGGCTTCGACGTCGACGTCGCCACGTACGTCGCCAAGGAGCTCGGCTACGAGGCGAAGGACATCGAGTGGAAGGAGACCCCGAGTGCCGACCGTGAGACCGCCCTTGAGCGCGGCGACGTGAAGTTCATCGCGGCCTCCTACTCGATCAACGACGAGCGCAAGCAGAAGGTCGACTTCGCCGGCCCGTACCTCCTCGCGCACCAGGACCTGCTGATCCGCGCCGACGACAACATCAGCAAGGGCGCGGACCTCAACGGCAAGAAGCTCTGCTCCGTGACGGGCTCCACGTCCGCGCAGAACGTGAAGGACGACTTCGCGCCGAAGGCCCAGCTCAAGCAGAACGCCACGTACTCGGAGTGCATCGACGGACTGGCCAGCGGCGCCGTCGACGCGCTGACCACGGACGACTCGATCCTGGCCGGTTACGCCTCGCAGGACCAGAACAAGGGCAAGTTCAAGCTCGCCGGCCTCAGCCTGAGCAACGAGAACTACGGCATCGGTGTCAAGAAGGGCGACACCAAGCTGGTCGACGACATCAACGCCGCCCTCGAGAAGATGGTCGCGGACAAGGCCTGGGACAAGGCCGTGACGGACAACTTCGGCCCGGCCGAATACAAGAACGAGCCCGCCCCGAAGATCGGCAACATCGTCAGCTGAATCAGCGGGCCGTCGGTTCGTTCGGCTCGTTCGGCGCAGATGTGGCGCGCCGCCCCGTGAGGGTGGCGCGCCACGCCATCAACAAACGCGAGAGCGCGGGAGATCGTGTTCGACTTTCTTGAAGGTTACGACCTGCTCGGGGCGTTCTGGGTAACGGTGCAGCTCGCCGTCTTCTCCGGTATCGGCTCCCTCATCCTGGGCACCATACTTGCCGCGATGCGGGTGAGTCCGGTTCCGCTGATGCGCGGCTTCGGCACGGTGTACGTCAACGTGGTCCGGAACATTCCCCTCACCGTCATCATCGTCTTCTCCTCCCTCGGTCTCGCCGACATCTTCGGTATCACTCTGGGCGCGGCCGACGACTTCGATGCCCTGAGTTTCCGGCTGGCCATTCTCGGACTGACCGTCTACACGGCCGCGTTCGTCTGTGAGGCCATCCGGTCCGGCATCAACACGGTGCCCGTCGGGCAGGCGGAGGCGGCGCGGGCCATCGGGCTGAACTTCACCCAGGTCCTGTCCCTCATAGTCCTTCCACAGGCGTTCCGCACCGTCATCGGGCCTCTCACCAACGTGCTGATCGCCCTCACGAAGAACACGACGGTGGCCGCGGCGATCGGCGTGGCCGAAGCGGCCCTCCTGATGAAGGAGATGATCGAGAACGAGTCGCAACTCATCCTTATCTCGGCGATCTTCGCCTTCGGGTTCGTGGTCCTGACACTGCCGACCGGCCTCATCCTCGGCTGGGTCGCCAAGCGAGTGGCGGTGAAGCGATGACTTCCGTTCTGTACGACGCGCCGGGTCCCGGCGCCAAGCGGCGCAACATCATCTACTCGGCGCTGTTCCTGGTCGTGCTGGCCCTGGGCGTGTGGTGGATCTACTCCGCCATGTCGGACAAGGGGCAGCTGGAGTGGGCGAAGTGGAGCCCCTTCACCGAGTCCCAGGCATGGACGACGTATCTGCTGCCGGGCCTCGTCAACACCCTCAAGGCCGCGGGTCTCGCGCTGGTCATCGCGCTGCCTCTCGGAGCCCTCTTCGGCATCGCGCGGCTCTCCGACCACCGGTGGGTCAGGATTCCGGCCGGTGTGGTCGTCGAGTTCTTCCGCGCGATCCCCGTCCTGATCCTGATGGTGTTCGCCAACCAGCTCTACGCCGAATACACCGACATCAGTACGGACATGCGTCCGCTGTACGCGGTCGTCACCGGCCTCGTGCTCTACAACTCGTCCGTACTGGCCGAGGTCGTCCGCGCGGGCATCCTGTCCCTGCCCAAGGGGCAGACGGAGGCCGCTAAGGCCATCGGTCTGCGCAAGGGCCAGACGATGCGCAGCATCCTGCTGCCGCAGTCGGTGACGGCGATGCTGCCCGCGCTGGTGAGCCAGCTCGTCGTGATCGTGAAGGACACCGCGCTCGGCGGCGCGCTGCTCAGCTTCACCGAACTGCTCAGCGCCCGTAAGACGCTGGCGGCGAACTACGGGAACGTCATCCCGAGCTTCATCGTCGTCGCGGTGATCTTCATCCTGCTGAATCTCCTGCTCACGACGTTCGCGTCCTGGCTGGAGAAGCGGCTGCGCCGTGCCAAGCGGAGCACGGGGGCCGTTCTGACGGGCGCGGCCATGGACGATCTGAGTGCCACGGGTACGCCGGCGGGCCTGGACCCGGTGAACAAGACGGACCGTGCCACCGGCCAGGACGGTGGCGGGGGCGGCTAGACCCGACGGTCCCGGAAACGGGGCCGGTGGACCCGACGGAGGCAGCGGCGCGCGGCGTCGCTGCCTCCGTCACTTGACGCAAGCACCCTCAGTAGGTTGCATACGTTCTGTGATCGCTCTGCGGCTTCCAACCGCCAATCGCCACATGACCGTACGGGCCGGAGGGGTCGCGCCGTGGACCCGGTGATCGTCGTCGGCGCGGGCCCCGTGGGGCTCGCGCTGTCCCTCTGCCTCGCCACCCAGGGCGTTCCCTCCGTCGTGCTGGACGAGGGGGCGGGCAACGACGACCCGCGCCCGGCCCGCACGGCGGTGCTGCGGCCCGACACCGCCGCTCTGATGGCGCGGCTGGGCTGCTCCACACTCCGTGACGAAGGAGCCCGGTGGGTCGGTTGGCGACAGTTGCGGCGCAAGCAGCAGATGCGGCAACTGCCGCTCGGTGATGCGGACGAGGCCGGTGGCGTGGGTGGGACCGCCGGTACTCATACCGGTGCGGGAGACGCCGCTGACGCGGAACGCGCCGACGCGGTGTACCCCTCGCCGTTACACCTCCCCCAGCACACCCTGACGCGCGGCCTCAGGGACGCCGCCGCGCGCCACGAGCTGGTGCGGCTGGTGCCGGGCAGCCGGCTCGACTCGCTGGAGCAGGACGCGCGGGGCGTCACGGTGCACACACGCGGCCCCGGGGCGACCTGGTGGCGCGGCAGCCATGTGGTGGGCTGCGACGGCGCCAGGTCCACCGTCCGCAAACTCCTGGGTGTCCGCTTCCCGGGCCGTACGGCGGTGGAACGGCACGCGGTCGCCGCGCTCCGCGTCGAACTCCCCTGGCCCGGTGAGGCCGTGCTGCACCGTCAACCGCCGTGGCGGGGCGGCGGCCAGGAGGTGTCCGCCAGGCCCCTCGCCGACGGCGTGTGGCGGCTGGACTGGCTGCTGCCGGCCCGGGGTGACCTGGTCACGCCGGAGGCGCTGGTGGCGCGGGTACGGGACACCCTGGCCGGCTGGTGCGGCGCTACGCCGCCGTACGACCTGCTCGACACCGGCGTGTACACGCTGCACCACCGGCTCGCGCGGCGCTGGCGCGTCGGCCGGGCGTACCTCGCCGGGGACGCCGCGCACCTGCTGGGCGCACTGGGTACGCAGGGCCTGGACGAGGGGCTGCGGGACGCCGAGAACCTGGGCTGGAAGCTGGCGCACGCCTGGCACCACGGGGCGTCGGAGACACTGCTGGACAGCTATCAGGCGGAACGCCGTACGGCCGTCGCCGCACGGCTGCGCGCGGCCGACCAGTCGCTGACGATACTTCGGGGCGGCGGAGGGCTGCGCACGTACCTTCCGGGCAGCGCGCGCGGCCATGACACCCTGCTCGCCGACGGGCACCTGGGGAACGGGCCGCTGGGCGCGGCCCCCGCGTACCCGCACTCCCCCCTCGCGCCTCCGTACACCGAGGCGCACACGACGGTCGACACCCGGACGGGGGCACCCGTCGACGACGTGCTCGTGACGGCGCCCGACGGCATGACCGTACGGCTCCGGGACCGGCTCGACAGGGGCAAGGTGCTCGTGGTGCTGGTCGCGCCGGGGACAGGGGTGTGGGACCGGCGGCACTGGCTGACCGCGGGCGTGATGCCGAGGCTCGCCGAGGCCGTGGCGGCGCTGCCGTCACCGGCCGAGCTGCTGGTCACCGAGAGCTATCCCGGGGCGTCCGCGCACTCGGTGCTGCTCGTACGGCCCGACGGGCACCTGGTCGCCGCCTTCGGCGGAGTACGTCCCGACGAGCTGTACGCGGCGGCCGACGCCGCACGTGGGGGCCCGCCCGAGGCGTCCACGGCGAAAGATCGCTCCGGCCGATCGGATCGAACCGCGAACATCAATTGACCGTCGTCGTGATCACATGGTGTACTCCGGAGCGTGACTGACACCGATGTACGCCTGTGGCGGAGGGTCCATATGGACCTGCTCCGCTATGCGGGCTGCGTGTGTCGTCCGTCCTGCTGAATTCGCCCCCTTCTCGTAGCGCTCGTCGTGTCGGCACATGACGGCGCGCCCCCGCGAACTTCCAGGACGGTCCTCATGTCTCCTTCTCTCGACACCCCCACGCCCGCCGTCTCGGCGTCAACTGCCCTCGCGTCCCAGGCTGTTGGCCCGGCGACTGTCGCCTCTCAGCCCGTCGCACCCGGCGAGGGCGCGGCGCCCGCGCCCTCCGCCGTTCCCACGCAGGCCGAGTTGCTCGCCTTCGTCCGTCGTACGGCGGCCGACACCGAGCTCGTCTCCACCCTCCCCCTCGACCCCGAGGGCCGTACCTGGATCCGTCTCGAAGGCCCCGCCGGCAGCGAGGCGTGGATCATCGGCTGGCCGCCCGGCACGGGGACCGGCTGGCACGACCACGGTGGCTCGTACGGCGCCTTCGCGACGGCGGGTGGCGCGCTCCAGGAGGACTCGCTGGCCGCTCGGCTGCCCACCGAGGGCTGGAAGACGCTGGAGCTGGCCGAAGGGGTCGACCGGGAGCGGAAGTTGACGAAGGGCGACGCCAGGGCGTTCGGCAGTCACCATGTGCACGAGGTGCGCAACGAGTCGGACTCGGAGCACGCCGTGTCGGTGCACGCCTACTACCCGCCGCTGCCGCTGATGCGCCGCTACAGCCGCACCGGCGCGGTGCTCCGCCTCGAGCAGGTCGAGCGTCCGCAGGAGTGGCAGTGAGCGGCGGACCGGGCGAACAGGCGGGGCGGACCCGCCCGGCGGGCCCCGAGACGCCCGTGGGGATAGATGAACTGCTCGACCGGGTCCGCGAGGGCCTCGACCGGATCGAACCTCGTGAGGCTTTCGCCGCGGCCGAGGACGGTGCGCTGCTGGTCGACATCCGGTACGCGGAACTGCGGGACCGCGACGGGCTGATCCCCGGTGCGCTGGTCGTCGAGCGCAACGAACTGGAGTGGCGCCTCGATCCGCAGGGCAGCCATCGGGCCGCGGAGGCCACGGGCCACGATCTGCGCGTCGTGGTGATCTGCAACGAGGGGTACGCGTCGAGTCTCGCGGCTGTCTCGCTGCGCCAGTTGGGGCTGCACCGCGCGACGGACCTCGTCGGCGGCTTCCAGGCGTGGAAGGCGGAAGGACTGCCGGTCTCGCACTGAGCCGGCCGGTCACGTCGTCCCGGGCCCGGCCGCCCCCGCGCGGGCCGGGTTCCGTTCATCGTTCTCTCGTCCGCCGTGTGCTCCCGGCTTCCCGGTTCTCCGGCTTCCCGGTTTCCGGACCTCATTCCCGGACCTCAGTAGATGTTCTCGTCGAGTCCCTCCGTGTCCTCGCCCTCCGCCTCCAGGGCCTGCTTGACCACCCTCAGGGCCACGCCCTGCGGATATCCCTTGCGTGCCAGCATCCCCGCGAGTCTGCGCACCCGTCTGTCCCGCTCCATACCGCGTGTGGAGCGGAGTTTGCGGGCGACCAACTCCCGTGCGGTCGCCTCTTCCTGTTCGGAGTCGAGCTGTCCGACCGCCTCGTCGATCAGCTCGGAGTCCACGCCCTTGGTGCGCAGTTCACGCGCCAGGGCGCGGCGGGCCAGGCCCCGTCCGTGGTGCCGGGACTCCACCCAGGCGTCGGCGAACGCCGCGTCGTTGATCAGTCCCACGTCTTCGAAGCGGGAGAGGACTTCCGCCGCGACATCCTCGGGGATGTCGCGCTTCTCCAGCGCGTCCGCCAGTTGCTTCCGGGTGCGAGGGTTCCCGGTGAGCAGGCGCAGACAGATCGCCCGCGCCCGCTCCGCCGGGTCCTGGGGCGGCAGCTCCTTCTCGGCCCTCGACGAGTCGGGGCTGCCGCCCTGCCGCTCAGTTCGCCGCCTCTTCGCGTAAGGCACGGCGCCGAACTAGCTCTTTGCCGCCGCCGCCTTGGCCGACTTGGCCTTGGTGGCAGGAGCGGGCACCGTCTTGGCCGTGTCGTCGGCCGGGGCACCGGTCGCGACAGCTCCACCGGCCGTGTCCACCGCGGTTTCGGCGGCGGGCTCCTCCGGCTTCACGCCGATACCCAGCTTCACCAGGATCTTCTTCTCGATCTCGTCGGCGAGATCGGGATTGTCCTTGAGGAAGTTGCGGGCGTTCTCCTTGCCCTGGCCGAGCTGGTCGCCCTCGTACGTGTACCAGGCGCCGGCCTTGCGGACGAAGCCCTCCTCCACGCCCATGTCGATCAGACCGCCCTCGCGGCTGATCCCGTGGCCGTAGAGGATGTCGAACTCGGCCTGCTTGAAGGGCGGCGCGACCTTGTTCTTGACGACCTTGACGCGGGTGCGGTTGCCGACGGCGTCGGTGCCGTCCTTCAGCGTCTCGATACGACGGATGTCGAGCCGCACCGAGGCGTAGAACTTGAGCGCCCGGCCACCGGTCGTGGTCTCCGGCGAGCCGAACATCACGCCGATCTTCTCGCGGAGCTGGTTGATGAAGATGGCCGTGGTCTTGGACTGGTTGAGCGCACTGGTGATCTTCCGGAGCGCCTGGCTCATCAGCCGCGCCTGAAGACCCACGTGCGAGTCGCCCATCTCGCCCTCGATCTCCGCGCGCGGCACCAGGGCCGCGACGGAGTCGATGACGATGAGGTCGAGCGCCCCGGAGCGGACCAGCATGTCCACGATCTCCAGGGCCTGCTCGCCGTTGTCCGGCTGGGACAGCAGCAGATTGTCGATGTCGACGCCGAGCTTCTGCGCGTACTCCGGGTCGAGCGCGTGCTCGGCGTCCACGAAGGCCACCGTGCCGCCCGCCTTCTGGGCGTTCGCCACCGCGTGCAGCGTCAGCGTCGTCTTGCCGGAGGACTCCGGTCCGTACACCTCCACCACACGGCCGCGCGGGAGACCACCGACGCCGAGCGCGACGTCGAGCGCGGTCGATCCGGTGTGGATGACCTCGATGGGCTCGTTCGGCCGCTCGCCGAGGCGCATCACCGCGCCCTTGCCGAATTGCCGTTCAATTTGGGCGAGAGCGGCGTCCAGCGCCTTCTCGCGGTCGGATCCTGCCATGGGTTCCACCCGATTTGCTTGTGTCGATCGCTTCACATCGAAGACGCTATCCCCTGCCACTGACAATGGGCCTCGACGTCCTCCCGGCCTGTGGAAAACTCCGGCTCCCGGGACCCCGGCCAACCGGCCCGGAGTCCATGAGAATGCTTGTTCGATTTTGGTGTCAAGCGCATCCCGCCGGTGTGTCGCGTACGGGAGTTACGTCGGGCGGTAGCGCGGCAGCACGACGCCGGAGGTGAACGGCACGCTCTGGACCAGCCGCAGTCTCGGCACCTCGGACGCGTCGGCGAGCAGCCGCCGGCCGTGCCCGAGGACCCCGGATACGCGAACAGCCGGTATTCGTCGACCAGTCCGGCCGCGACGAGTTCCCGGGTCAGCGTCACGCTGCCCGTCGTCACGATGTCTCCGCCCGGCCCGGCCTTCAACTCCCGCACCTCGTCACGGACCTCGCCCCGCAGCACCGTGGTGTGCTGCCAGCCGGGGTCGCCCGGCGTGCGGGAGACCACGTACTTCGACACCGAGTCGAGGTACGCGCCGACGCGTCGATGACGCCGTCGACGGTGATGTTCTCGGTGACGATCAAGTCACGCATGCCCGGACCTCCGCGGTCGGTAGTCGTCGTCCACCACTGACGACTCCCGCGCCCGGCGGAACTCATCTCGTCCGGCATCGCGGCGTCGCGGCACCACGACGAAGAGGGGCTTCGAGGCCGTCAGGCGCCGCCCTCCGGGCGGGGCGGCCTCACGCGCGCGGTGACGCGTCGCAGTGTCCGGCGCAGCCGCGCCAGCGTGCGCCCGCTGCCCCGGCGCCGGTGCCCGTGCACGCGCGGGTCGTCCGTCACGTCGTAGCGCTTCACGTACGCCCCGAGGAACGCCTGCAGCGTCGCCACCGCGGGGATGGCGATCAGCGCGCCGACGGCCCCGAGCAGCGCCGTACCGGCGATGACCGAGCCGAAGGCCACGGCGGGATGGATGTCGACGGTCCTGGCGGTGAGTTTGGGCTGGAGGACGTAGTTCTCGAACTGCTGGTAGATCACGACGAATCCGAGGACCCACACCGCGTACCAGGGGTCCACCGTGAAGGCGATCAGCATCGGCAGGGCGCCGGCCAGATAGGTGCCGATGGTCGGCAGGAACTGCGAGACGAGGCCCACCCACACCGCCAGCACCGGCGCGTACGGGATCCCGAGGATCTCCAGCAGGATGTAGTGCGCGATGCCGGAGATCAGCGCCATCAGTCCGCGCGAGTAGATGTAGCCGCCGGTCTTGTCGACCGCGATCTCCCAGGCGCGCAGTACCTCGGCCTGCTTGGCCGGGGGCAGGACGGAGCACACGGTGCGCCGCAGTCGCGGCCCGTCGGCGGCGAAGTAGAACGAGAACAGGAAGATCGTCAGGAGCCGGAAGAGACCGCCGAGCACCGTGGTCGAGATGTCGAGCACGCCGCTCGCGCTGTTCTGGACGTATCTCTGGAGCCAGTCGGAGTGGAGCAGGCTGTCCTGGACGGCCACCCGTGACAGCTCGGTACGGAAGTTCTGGTTGATCCAGTTGATCAGGGAGTCGAGGTACTTCGGGAAGTCCTCGACGATCTCGATGATCTGCCCCGCGAGCATCGAACCGAGCAGCACGACGAAGCCGACGCTCGCGATCAGCACCGCGATGAAGACCAGGAAGGTGGCCATTCCGCGCCGTACACCGCGCGAGGCCATCCGGCTGACGGCCGGCTCCACCGCCAGCGCCAGGAAGAAGGCGATCAGGATGTTGATCAACAGCCCGATGAGCTGGTGGAACGCCCAACTGCCCAGCTGGAAGCAGGCGACGAGCGTCAGCGCGAGCACCATGGCCCGCGGCAGCCACCGGGGCATGCGGGCGGACTCACCGCCGGTCCCGGCCGCGGCGGGCGGCGGCGGTGGGGTGGACGGCTGAGGTTCCTGGGCTGTTTCGTCGGTCAGTGCCACGGAGCCAGTCTCGCGTACGCGGACGTCACCGTTTGTCGGCGGGCACACCCATGGCGGCGCAGACCGCCCTCCAGACGTCCTTGGCGTCCCAGCCGGCGGCGAGGGCCTCGTGCACCGTACGGCCGCCCAGCTCCGCCATCACATGGTCGCGCGCGAAGGAGTCCGCGTACGCGGGGCCGAAGTGGTCCGCCATCCGTTCCCAGAAAATCGTCAACCGCATGACGCCAGTATCCCGCTCCTGAGAGTGCAGCCGCGGCCGTCCGCCCCGCGCGGGACGCCTCGCGTCCTACGGTCGGTGAATGGCCGCGACCAGAGCATCCCAGCCGACTCCCCTCGTCCGCGCGGAACGCTTCGTGTGGCAGACGGCGCGGGTCCTCGAACAGCGACGGTTCGCCCATCACTTCACGGGCGGCGGGGCGGAGGCCGTCGAGACCGCGCTCGCCGCGTACCGCAACGAGGACGGTGGTTACGGTCACGGCCTGGAGCCCGGTCTGCGCGGCCCCGTGAGCCGCCCGACGCACACGGCGCACGCGCTGTACGTGCTGGACTCCGTCGGGCGCTGCGGCGGGCCCCGGGTGGAGCGGGTGTGCCGGTATCTCACGCTGGTGTCGGCGGCGGACGGGGCGCTGCCCCCGGCGAACCCGCCGGCGGGGACCGACGACGCGCGCGGCCGAGGGGAGCTGCTCGCCACCGGTCCCGTGGTGGGACTGCTGCACCGCAATCAGGTGTGGCACGCCTGGCTGTTCCGGGCCACCGACTTCTGCTGGGCCGCCGTCGGCGCGCTGGAGAAGCCGCATCCTTATGAGGTCGTCGCGGCGGTCGCTTTTCTGGACGGTGTGCCGGACCGGGCACGCGCGGCCGGCGCCGCCGACCGGCTCGGACGGCTTGTACGGGAGCGGCTGATGGCGGTTCTGGATCCGGGCCGCCCCGACGCGTATCCGGGCGCGGCCGTGCACGCCGCCGGAGATCTGCCCGGCGGCGAACGCCTCTTCCCGCACGACTACGCGCGCGTGCCCGAGTCGGTGGCCCGGCGTTGGTTCACCGACGAGGAGATGGACGGCTCGCTCAGCTTTCTCGCGCGGGCGCAGCGCGAGGACGGGGGCTGGCCGCCCGGCCGCCCTCCGGGGGAGCCCGTCGCGGGCCTGGAGCGGCGTCCCCTCGCGACGATCGAGGCCCTGCGGACGCTGCGCGCGTACGGCCGGGACCTCGGCTGAACCCCTGCGGGGCGGCGGGGCGCGGCGTCAGCCGCCGAGGGCTCGTACTCCTGCGGTCACCGCGACGGCCACGGCGATGACGACCAGGAACGGGGCGCGCAGCACCAGCGCGAGCCCCGCCGCGGCGAGCCCCGCCGCCCTGGCGTCGACGACCAGCGCGCCGTCGGCGCCGCTGAATGCCTGCTGCGCCGTGAGAGCGGCGAGCAGCGCCACGGGCAGCAGTGCGGACAGCCGCTGGACGAGGGGGCGCTCCAGCGCGCCCGCCGGTACGAGCAGCCCGAGCAGCTTGACGAGGTAGCAGCCGACCGCGGTCAGTCCGATGGCGATCCAGATACTCAACGGTCCGTCCCCTTCCGGTCGGTGGTCCCACGGCCGGTGCCTCGGCCGGTTCCGCGGCCCTCGTACCAGAGCACGGTGGGGGCGGCGAGCGCGGCGACCAGCACCGGCACACCGGCGGGCAGCACCGGCAGGAAGCCGAGCCCGAGAGCGACGGCGATGGCGGCGACCGCGCGCTCCGTCGTCGTCCGCAGCATGGGGGCGAGCAGGGCCAGGAAGACGGCGGGGCCGGCCGCGTCGAGCCCCCAGGCGTCGGTGTCGCCGATGGCGTCGGCGCCGAGCGCCCCGAGCAGCGTGGTGAGGTTCCACAGCACGTAGAGGGTGAGCCCGGTGACCGTGAACCCGAGGCGTACGCCGCGCCGTGTGGGCTGCGCGAGCGCGACGGCCGTCGTCTCGTCGATGACCCACTGGGCGGCGAAGGGGCGTACGAAGCGTGGCAGCGCCAGGAGTTGGGACAGGCGCAGGCCGTAGAAGGTGTTCCGTACGCCGAGGAAGAAGGCGCCGGCGGCGGCGGTCAGCGGGTTGCCGCCCGCCGCCAGCGCACCGACGAGGGCGAACTGCGAGGCGCCGGTGAAGACCAGCAGGCTGAGCGCGCAGCTCTGCAGGAGGGTGAGGCCCGCACCGGCGGATGTCACGCCGAAGGCGAAGCCGGAGAGGCCCACGGCGATGCCGACGCCGAGCGCGTCGCGTATGACGGCCGAGTCCGGCTTCCCCTCCGGCTCACCGCTCGCCGCGTCGTCGGGCCCACTGCCGGGCGCGGCTCCCGGCCCTGTGCGGGCGCTCGCGCCCGGTGCGGCCGTCCCCGCCTCGTCCCTGGTCTCCGGGGCCGGCCGGGCGGGTATCCCCGCCGTGTCGGGTCTGTCTGCTGATGCTGTCTGTTCTGCCACGTCGGAGACGCTACGGGGCGGGCTCGGGCCCCGTCTTGTACGTTCTTGCGCGCCCCGTGCGACGTGTGGGCAGCCAGCCTTCCGCGCGGGCGAGCCGCCGCGCCGTGTCGACGAGCCCGGCCACCGCCGCCGGGGGGTCACGTGGCCAGGCCAGTTGGAGGTCGACGGTGGGCAGGTCGTCGAGCAGGGGGACGGCGACCATGCTCGCGGGCAGATGCGCGCGCAGCGGACTCGGCAGGATCATGAAGTCCCGTCCGCTCAGGGCAGACGCCAGATTGCGCAGACCGGGCAGCCGGTTCTCCCATACGTCCAGGGTCTCCCCCGACGTACGGAGGGCGGCCAGGACGCCGTCGTAGTAGCGCGGCGCCACGGCGCGTGGAAAGAACCGGAGCGTCTCGCCCCGTAACTCCCGGAGCGCCACCGCGGCGCGCCCCGCGAGCGGATGCCCGGCATCGAGCACGGCGGTCAGCGGATCGCGTCGGATCGTCGCCGTGCGGTGGCCGGACGGTATCCGCACCAGCCGGCCGAGGAGCACGTCGATCTCGCGGTCGCGCAGGGCGGCGGTCAGCTCGGTGTCCCAGGCTTCTCTGGCTTCGACCCGGATCCCCGGGTGGTGCTCACGCATCGCGGCGAAGAGCTTGGGCATCTCGTCGAACGCCGTCGTCACCGTGTAGCCGATCCGGACGGTGCCCTTGCCCACGCCACCGACCAGCCGTACCCGCTCGACGGCCTGCTCCGCCTCCCGCACGATCCGGCGGCACGACTCGATGAAGACGAGGCCCGCATCGGTCGGCCTGGTGGGCCGCCGGTGGAACAGCTGGACGCCCAACTCCCGCTCAAGGGCGGCGATCTGGCGGCTCAGCGGTGGCTGCGTCATGTGCAGCGCCTCGGCCGCGCCCTCGAAGCCCCCCGCGTCGGCGATCGCGATCACGTACCGCATGAGCCGCAGATCGACGGACATACCCGGAGGGTATCCGAGCATTCCCGACGGGTGGGCACAGTCCGTCGACATCCCCGAGGCCCGGCTGTCAGGGTGTGATCAAGGGCCTCGGGCCGGTCCCGAACCATCCACGGCTCATTCGCCCCGCACCCCATGAACGGACGTACGCGTCGGTGCCGCACGCGCCGACGCGCACATCGGCGCACCCCGAAACTCCTTGAACCGGACCAAAACGGTCCGGACCGAGCCGACCTCAGGACCGCATCCGTAAAGAAGCGCGGCCGACGACGCACGCGCCGCGAAGGACGGAGTTCCTCATGGACCACCAGCACACACCCACCTCGTCGGCGCCGAGCCGCCGCACCGTCGTCGCGGGAGCCGCGGGCGCCGTGGCCGGCGCGGCCGGGCTCCTGTCGGCGACCGGGCTTTCGGCCGACGCCGCCGCGCACGGACGGAGCGGGGGCGGGGTCACGTCGAACGGGGCGCCCGCCGGCGCCCCTCTCGGTACGTCGCCCGACGGCCTCGTCCTCAAGACGGTGCCCCGCACCGGGGAGCGGCTGCCGTCGATCGGGCTGGGCTCGTTCATGACGTTCGACGCCCACACACCGCGCGCGTCCCGCAGGGTGCGTGAGGTCGTCCGCGGACACTGGGAGGGCGGCGGCCGGGTCTTCGACTGCTCGCCCCTCTACGGCATGGCCGAGTCGACGCTCGGCGCCGCCACGGAGTCGCTCGGTGTCGGTGAGCGGATGTTCGTCACGGACAAGGTGTGGACGACGGGCGAGTACCTGTGGGAGACGAGGCAGGCCGAGGACATCCTCAAGCGCTCGCGGAAGCGTCTGCGCCGCGACCGGCCGATCGACGTCCTCCAGTGCCACAGCCTCGTCAACATCGATGTGGTGCTGCCGCTCCTGCACGCGCTGAAGGCGGAGGGCGAGATCCGTCATCTCGGTGTCTCGCACCACGACCCCGCCTACTACGACCTCATGACGGGCTGGGTGGAGCGCGGCGATCTGGACTTCGTCCAGGTGCACTATTCGATCCACACCAGGGCCGCCGAGGAGACCGTGCTGCGGGCCGCCGCCGAGCACGGCGTGGCCGTCCTGGTGAACATGCCTCTGGAGAAGGCGCGGCTGCACCACGCCGTGCGGGGGCACGAACTGCCCGCGTTCGCCGGGAAGTTCGGAATCGAGACGTGGTCGGCCTTCTTCCTGAAGTGGGTCGTCTCACACCCCGCCGTGACCGTGGCGCTCCCGGCCACGTCCGACCCCGACCATGTCCGGGAGAATCTCGCCGCCATGCGTGGCCCGCTGCCCGACCCGGACACGCGCGAGCGCATGGTGCGCCACATGGAGACGATCCCGGCCTTCGGGCGACTGGCCACCGTGCCGTGGTATCCCGGCAAGAGCTACCCGGGCGTCATGGGCACGGCCCAGCGCGTGCTGCGCGAACGCAGCCCCTGGTGGCCCTCATGACCCCACCGGGCGGCCCCACCTCGTAGCCCCACCGACCGGCACTCCGGACCGGCACCACCGCGCGGAATCGCCGACCGGCACCACCGACCGGCACCACCTTGCGTTCAGGCGCCGCCCTGCGTCCGCTCCCTGCGGTACGCGCCCGGCGGCACCCCAACGATCCGGCTGAAGTGCCGGTTGAGGTGCGGCTGGTCGGTGAAACCGACGAGGCCGGCCACTTCGGCGGGGGCCGTCCCCGCGTCCAGCAGATGCCGTGCCCGCCGCACCCGCGCGTCGGTGAGCCAGGTGTGCGGCGGCATGCCGTACTCGGCCCGGAAGGCCCGCAGCAGGGCGAACGGACTGGTGCCCAGCTCGGCGGCGAGCCGCTCCAGCGACGGCGGGTCGGCCATCCGCCGCTCCAGCACGGCACGCGCGCGTGCCGCCGTCCTGGCGCCCGCGCCGCGCGCCGTACGGTGCGGCAGCGTCCCCCCGTTCAGCCGCAGGAGGCGGGTGACGGCGACCCGCAGCAGCGTGTCGGCGGCGAGGGCGTTCCCCTCGTCGGCGGCGCGCAGCACCTGGTGGACGAGGCGGACGGCGTACGGGTCGTCGACGACCGGGGCGACGAAGCCAGGCGTACCGCGGACGGAGGTCGTCTCGGCGGCGATCTCCGCGACGAGGTCGGGCGACGGGTAGACGGCCCCGTACTGCCAGCCCTCGGGCCCCTGCGCGTGTCCGGTGTGCGGGGTGTCGGGGTTGACGAGCGCGAGGGAGCCGGGGCCCGCGTACTGGTCACCGCCGCCGTGGTGGAACACCTCCACGCCGTCGGTGATCGCGGCGATGACGAACGTCTCGTGGGTGTGCCTGACGAAGGTCTTGTCGATGTACTTGGCGCGCAGGAGGTCGACGCCGGGCAGCTCCGGGTAGCGCCAGTGCCGTGCCTGCTCCCGAGCCGCCATGCTCCCAGTCTGCACCGGCCGCGCCCCGTCCCACCTCCCGGTTTCGCCCGGCCCCGCGCATCGCGCCCCCGCGCCTCGACCGCCCGGAACCCACCCTCCGCGCCGCGGCCGCCCATCCGTTTCCGCAGGTCCGGGCGATTGTCAGTGGTCGGGTGCACGATGGTGTGATGGCCGGTTCCGCACTCGACTCGTTCTCCCCCGCGACCCGCGGCTGGTTCTCGGGGGCCTTCTCCGCGCCCACCCCCGCGCAGGAGGGGGCCTGGCGTGCCATCGCCGAGGGCTCGGACGTGCTGGTCGTGGCCCCGACCGGCTCCGGCAAGACCCTGGCCGCCTTCCTCGCCGCCCTCGACCGGCTGGCCTCGGTCCCCCCGCCCGCCGAGGCGCGGAAGCGCTGTCGGGTGCTGTACGTGTCCCCGCTCAAGGCCCTCGCGGTGGATGTGGAGCGCAATCTGCGCAGCCCCCTCACCGGCATCCGGCAGGAGTCCGTCCGCCTCGGCCGGCCCGAGCCGGAGATCCGTGTCGGTATCCGTTCCGGCGACACCCCGGCCGCCGAGCGCCGCTCGATGTCCACCAAGCCGCCGGACATCCTGATCACGACCCCCGAGTCGCTCTTCCTGATGCTCACCTCATCGGCGCGCGACGCGCTGGCGGGTGTCGAGACGGTGATCCTCGACGAGGTCCACGCCGTGGCGGGGACGAAGCGCGGCGCTCATCTCGCGGTCTCCCTGGAACGGCTCGACGAGTTGCTGCCGCGCCCGGCCCGCCGTATCGGCCTGTCGGCCACGGTGCGCCCGGTGGACGAGGTCGCCCGCTATCTCTCCCCGCAGCGCCGGGTCGAGATCGTGCAGCCTCCTTCCGGGAAGGAGTTCGATCTGTCGGTGGTCGTCCCCGTCGAGGATCTGGGCGAGCTGGGCGGCTCCCCGGCGGCCGACAGCGGGAGCGGCGGCGGTACCGGCGACGGCGACAAGCCGTCGATCTGGCCGCACGTCGAGGAGCGGATCGCCGATCTCGTCCAGGCCCACCGTTCGACGATCGTCTTCGCCAACTCGCGTCGCCTCGCGGAGCGCCTGTGCAACAGGCTCAACGAGATCGCGTACGAACGGGCCACGGGCGAGGCCATGCCCGAGGCCCACTCCCCCGCCGAGATCATGGCCGAGTCGGGCGCCGCCAAGGGCGCCCCGCCCCTGATGGCCCGGGCCCACCACGGCTCCGTCTCCAAGGAGCAGCGCGCCCGGGTCGAGGAGGACCTCAAGGCGGGCCGCCTACCCGCCGTCGTGGCCACGTCCAGCCTGGAGCTGGGGATCGACATGGGAGCGGTGGACCTGGTCATCCAGGTCGAGTCACCACCGTCCGTGGCCTCCGGCCTCCAGCGCGTGGGCCGGGCCGGCCACCAGGTGGGCGCGGTCTCCACGGGCGTCGTCTTCCCCAAGTACCGCGGCGATCTGGTGCAGGCCGCCGTCGTCACCGAGCGGATGCGCACCGGCTCCATCGAGGCCCTGCGGATCCCCACCAATCCGCTGGACGTACTGGCCCAGCAACTCGTCGCGACCGTCGCGCTCGACACCTGGCAGGCCGACGACCTGCTCGCTCTCGCCCGCCGCGCCGCGCCGTTCGCCTCGCTCCCCGAGTCGGCCTTCACCGCCGTCCTCGACATGCTCGCGGGCCGCTATCCGTCCGACGCGTTCGCCGAGCTGCGCCCCCGTGTGGTGTGGGACCGCGTGACGGGTACGGTCACGGGCCGCCCCGGTGCGCAGCGTCTCGCCGTCACCTCGGGCGGCACGATCCCGGACCGGGGCCTGTTCGGTGTGTTCCTCGCCGGGGCCTCCGGTGCCGGTTCCGGCGACGGCAAGGGCCGCAAGGGCGGCGGCCGGGTGGGCGAGCTGGACGAGGAGATGGTGTACGAGTCGCGGGTCGGTGACGTCTTCACGCTCGGCACGACCTCGTGGCGTATCGAGGACATCACCCGCGACCAGGTGCTGGTCTCCCCCGCCCCCGGGGTGCCCGGCCGGCTGCCTTTCTGGAAGGGCGACCAGCTGGGCCGACCGCTGGAACTGGGGCGCGCGGTAGGGGCGTTCCTGCGCGAGGTGGGGGCGCTGTCCCCGGAGGACGGCCGGCTTCGGCTGGTGGCCGCCGGCCTCGACGCCTGGGCGGCGAACAACGTCCTGGCGTATCTGGACGAGCAACGCCGCGCCTGCGGCCATGTCCCCGACGACCGGACGATCCTCGTGGAGCGGTTCCGCGACGATCTGGGCGACTGGCGGGTCGTCATCCACTCCCCGTTCGGTGCCCAGGTGCACGCCCCGTGGGCGCTGGCGCTCGGCGCCCGGCTCGCCGAGCGGTACGGGATGGACGCCCAGGTCATGCACGCCGACGACGGCATCGTGCTGCGGCTGCCCGACGCCGATCTGATGAGTCTGGACCTCCTCGACCAGGACCCGATGTCGCCCGACGCGACGTACGACAACGAGCAGGCGCCGGTCGGCGCCGGTGATGTCGCCTTCGAGCGGGGCGAGATCGGGCAGATCGTCACCGACCAGGTGGGCGGCTCCGCGCTGTTCGCCGCCCGTTTCCGTGAGTGCGCGGCGCGCGCCCTGCTGCTGCCGCGCCGCAGTCCCGGCAAGCGCACACCGCTGTGGCAGCAGCGCCAGCGGGCGTCCCAACTGCTGCAGGTGGCGAGCGAGTTCGGTTCGTTCCCCATCGTCCTGGAAGCCGTCCGGGAATGTCTCCAGGACGTCTTCGACGTGCCCGGTCTCACCGAGCTGATGGGCGACATCGAATCCCGCCGGGTCCGGTTGGTCGAGGTCACGACCACCGAGCCTTCCCCGTTCGCCCGTTCGCTCCTCTTCGGATATGTGGCGCAGTTTCTGTACGAGGGTGACTCCCCCCTCGCGGAGCGGCGCGCCGCCGCGCTGTCCCTCGACTCGCGGCTGCTGGCCGAACTGCTCGGACAGGCGGAGCTGCGCGAGCTGCTGGACGCCGACGTCCTGGCGGAGCTGGAGCGCGAGCTGCAGTGGCTCACCGACGACCGCCGCATCAAGGACGTGGAGGGTGTCGCCGACCTGCTGCGGGTCCTCGGCCCCCTCACCGACGACGAGTTGGCGCGGCGCGGATCCGAGCCGCGATGGCCGGCGGATCTCGCCGCGTCCCGCCGCGCCATCCGGGTCCGGATCGCCGGCGCCGAGTACTGGGCGGCGATCGAGGACGCCGGCCGGCTGCGTGACGCGCTCGGCACCGCCCTGCCCGTCGGCGTCCCCGAGGCGTTCACCGAGCCGGTGAAGGACCCCCTGGGCGATCTCCTGGCCCGTTACGCCCGCACCCACGGCCCGTTCACCTCCTCGGCGGCCGCCGAGCGTTTCGGGCTCGGCCCCGCCGTCACCGAAGGCGCGCTGCAACGGCTCGCCGCCGGCGGCCGTGTCGTGCAGGGCGAGTTCCACCCGTCCGGGATCGGCCAGGAGTGGTGCGACGCCACGGTCCTGCGCCGACTGCGCCGCAGGTCGCTCGCCGCGCTGCGGCACGAGCTGGAGCCGGTGCCGCCCGCCGCGCTCGCCACGTTCCTGCCGCAGTGGCAGCATCTGGGCAGCCACAGTCTGCGCGGCATCGACGGACTGGCCCGCGCGATCGAGCAGTTGCAGGGCGCGCCCATCCCGGCGTCCGCGCTGGAGAAGCTGGCGCTCCCCTCCCGGGTCACGGGATACGCCCCGACGCTCCTGGACGAGCTGACCACCACGGGCGAGGTCGTCTGGGCCGGAGCCGGGGCGCTCCCCGGCAAGGACGGCTGGATCTCCCTCTATCTCGCGGACTCCGCACCGCTGTTGCTCCCGCCGCCGCACCCCCTTGAGCTGACGGCGCTGCACGAATCGGTCCTCACCACGCTGTCCGGCGGCTACGGCCTGTTCTTCCGTCAGATCACCGACCAGGTGCGCGCCACCACCCACCCCGACGCCACCGACCCCCAACTGGCCGACGCCGTCTGGGACCTGGCCTGGTCGGGGCGGCTGACGAACGACACCCTGGCGCCGCTGCGCTCGCTCCTCGGCTCCGGGCGTACGGCGGGCTCGACGGCCCACCGCGCCAAACGGACCGTCCCACGCGGCCGTTACGGCACCCTCACCGCCGGGGCCCGGCCCGCCTCCCGTACGGGGCCACCGACCGTGAGCGGACGCTGGTCGCTGCTCCCGGCCGCCGATCCGGACACCACACGCCGTGCCCACGCCCTGGCCCGCACACTCCTCGACCGGCACGGCGTGGTGACCCGGGGAGCCGTCGCCTCCGAAGGCATCGAGGGCGGCTTCTCGGCCGTGTACCGGGTGCTGTCCGTCTTCGAGGACAGCGGGCAGGCCCGCCGCGGCTATGTCGTCGAGGGCCTCGGCGCGGCCCAGTTCGCCATGGACGGCGCGGTGGACCGTCTCCGCGCGGCCTCCACGGCCCGGGACCGCGCCGCCTCCGACCCGTCGCCCCGCGCCGTGGTCCTGGCCGCCGCCGACCCCGCGAACGCGTACGGAGCGGCGCTGCCCTGGCCGGATCCGCCGGCGGGCGCCGGCCACAAGCCGGGCCGCAAGGCGGGCTCCCTGGTCGTCCTCGTCGACGGCGTGCTGACGCTGTACATGGAGCGTGGCGGCAAAACCCTCCTCGCCTGGCCGGGCGAGGAGGCCACCGGGTCCGACCCGGCGCGTCCGGACGCCGACGACGACCCGGCGCTGCGTTCGGCGGCCGAGGCCCTGGCGGCCGCCGCCCGCGCCGGCGCGCTCGGTACGGTCACGGTGGAGCGGGCCAACGGGGAGCAGGCGCTGACCTCACCCGTGGGCCGCGTCCTGGAGTCGGCGGGCTTCCACGCCACCCCGAGGGGCCTTCGGCTGCGGGCCTGACACCGTTCCGGAATCCTTCCGCCCGGCCGGGCCCGTCTCCGTACATCTCCGCACGCCACACCCCGTACGCCGCCCGTCACGAGGACCATCTCGCGCATGATGGAAACATGCCCGAAGGTGACACCGTCCTGCAGACCGCGCAGCGCCTGCACACCGCCCTCGCCGGGCGGGTCCTGACCCGGTCCGACCTCCGCGTCCCCCGGTTCGCGACCTCCGACCTCACCGGCCGGACGGTCCTGGACGTCACCCCGCGCGGCAAGCATCTCCTGACCCGCGTCGACGGCGGCCTCACCCTCCACTCACATCTGCGGATGGACGGAGCGTGGCGGGTGTACGGCCCCGACGAGCGCTGGCGCGGCGGCCCCGGCCACCAGATCCGGGCGATCCTCGGCAACGCCGAACGTGTCGCCGTCGGCTACCGGCTGCCAGTACTGGAACTCCTGCGCACGGCGGACGAGGAGAGTGTGGTGGGCCACCTGGGCCCGGACCTCCTCGGGCCGGACTGGGACCCGGACACCGCCCTGCGCAACCTGCTCACCGACCCGGCGCGCACCATCGGGGAAGCGCTGCTGGACCAGCGCAATCTCGCGGGTGTCGGCAACGTCTTCCGGTGCGAGATCTGTTTCCTCGCCCGCACCACCCCCTGGCTGCCCATCGGGGACCTGCCGGCCCCCGAGCGGCTGGTGACGGCCGCGAAGAAGCTCCTGGAGGCCAACAGGGAGCGGTCACGCCGCCATCTGTACGTATACGGCCGCGGCGGCCTCCCCTGCCGCCGCTGCGGCACCCCCATCAGCAGGACGACCGACGACGAGCGCCCCGTCTACTGGTGTCCCCGCTGCCAGTTGGGCCCCGTTCCCTGAGAACCGGCCGCGCCGTCCCCCTCCACCGCCGTGACGGCGCCCTTCACGGACCTCACCGACGTACGCGCCGCCGCGTGCACCGGCAGCAGGCTCAGCCCCCAGCCGCCCGCGGCCACCGCCCCCTCGATGACCCCGGCGTGCTCGGGCGCCAGCGCGAGCCGCAGTACGGCCCACCACCAGAGCCCGCCCAGAGCGATAGCGGGCAGAAGGATCCGTCGCCGTGCCATGGCCGCCTCCTCAGACCGACGCTAGACCGGCCCGCGTATCCGGCGAAAGGGCGCATCGGAGCAGTGCACCGCGCACGTCCCACCCTCGCGGCGGCACACCGTACGAAGCACCCGCACCTGTCCCCGCACCCAGCTCACGCGCCTCACGCGCCCTAGGCGCTCTCCGCCTGGAACATCCACGCGTGCTTCTCAAGATCGGCCGTCAGTCCGATCAGGATGTCCTGGGTGATCGGGTCGGGCTCGTCGGTCACGCTGATCCGCTCACGCATGCGAACGATCACCGCGCTGAGGGCGTCCACCAGCGTCCGTACGGCGTCCGTGTCCTTGATCCAGCCGCTGGGGACGGTGCCGATGGCGCTCTGCGCCGCGACCGTCGCCGCCCGGCCGTCCGGGGTCACGCCGATCGCCGAGGCCCGTTCCGCCACGGTGTCGGAGTGCTGCCGGGCCGTGGTGACGACCTCGTCGAGCTGGAGGTGTACGGAGCGGAAGCGGGGCCCGACGATGTTCCAGTGCACCTGCTTGGCCACCAGTGAGAGATCGAGCAGATCCACGAGCGCGCCCTGCAGGGCCTCGCCGACCAGCTTCAGATCCGCCTCGGGCAGTGAACTCTTGACGACAGACATGGGGCGTCCTCCAGTTCATTCACACGTATGCCCACCATGGCACAAGACCCCAAAAGGATCATTTCGGGGAAATCGGTGAAATTCAGAACGCGACCGTCGCCCCGTCGGCAGCATGGCCGGGCTCAGGCGGGCTCAGGCGGGAGCGGGCGGGGTCAGGCAAAGCAGAAGCCCCGGCCGGTCACTGGGACCGTCCGGGGCTCAGGCCTCGGTCACGCCGTACGGATCAAGCGGCGACGACATCCACCGCTTCCGCAGGCGCCTTGATGGTCACCCGCTCCGTCGGCACACCTGCCACCGACGTCACGGAGACGGAATTGAGCATCGGACGTACCGCCGCGGGCACCGGCTGAGTGGCCGCTGCGGACGCGGCCAGCTCGGCCAACGACAGTTCGTCGCTCACTTCGCGCATGAGCTCGGACATCCGTACGTCAAGCGCGTCGCAGATAGCGGAGAGCAGCTCGGAAGAAGCCTCCTTCTGCCCCCGCTCCACCTCGGAGAGATAGCCGAGCGAGACTCGGGCGGACGAGGAGACTTCGCGCAGAGTACGGCCCTGGCGCTGGCGCTGCCGACGCAGTACGTCACCAAGCAGGCGACGGAGCAGAATCATCGGTGGCTCCCTCCTCGGACCGCGTAGCCGCATCCTTCTCGCCCCACCGTACCGCCTCGCGCCGCGGCCGTGCGGGGAGCGATGTCGTGTTCACTCAGGGCTGCAAACATCAAGTCCCCCCGTTCCGTTCCGTATCCTGTGTCCGCCCGTTCCCGGTCAGTTCGCCGGAGAGCAGTTCCAGCACGCTCCGTACACTCTCTCTACGGATTTCCGCCCGGTCACCGTTCAACCGCAGTGCGGCCACTTTCTCGGCACCGTCCGGACCGCTCGCCGCCACGTAGACGGTGCCCACGGACTGTCCGTCCTGTGGTTCGGGACCCGCGACGCCGGTGGTCGAGATGCCCCAGCCGGCGGTCAGTACGTCCCGTACGCCGACGGCCATCTGCCGTGCGACCTCGGGATCCACCGCGCCCCGCTCGGCCAGAAGTGTTCCGTCCACGCCGAGGACGTCGCGCTTGACGTCCGTCGCGTAGGCCGTGATTCCCCCGCGGAGCACCTTCGAGGCGCCGGGGACGGAGGTCAGTTCCGCGGCCACGAGACCGCCGGTCAGCGATTCCGCCACCGCCAGCGTCGCTCCTCGCCGTACGAGCAGATCGAGTACCCGGGCGGCGACCTCCCTCAGTGGAACGTCGTCGGCGGCCGCATCCTTCCCGGCGGCCGGTACGGCCCCCGCACCACCCTGCGTCCCGGACCTTCCCGCAGTCGCAGACGTCCCGGCCCTCCCCAAGGTCACGAAGCGCTCTCCGCCCGGTCGGTCTCGGCCGCCAGGCCCGACCTCCGTAGGACGATCGCCTGACGCACATAGTCCAGGCCGGTCAGCACGGTCAGCACGACCGCGAGCGCCATCACCCAGAACCGCAGCGTGGCCAGCGGCCCCGTCAGCGCCAGCACGTACATGCCGACGGCCACTCCCTGCGCCAGCGTCTTCATCTTGCCGCCGCGGCTGGCCGGAATGACCCCGAGCCGGATCACCCAGAACCGCATCAGCGTGATCCCGAGCTCGCGGAAGAGAATGACGCCGGTCACCCACCACGGCAGATCCCCCAGCACGGAGAGACTGACCAGCCCCGCCGCCATGATCGCCTTGTCTGCGATCGGGTCGGCGATCTTCCCGAAGTCGGTGACCAGGTTGTACGTACGGGCCAGATGCCCGTCGAAGATGTCGGTGATCATGGCCACGGCGAACGCGGCCCAGGCCCAGGCGCGCCAGGCGGGATCGTATCCGCCGTCCTGGAACAGCAGCGCCACGAAGGCCGGTACAAGCACCAGCCGCATCATGGTGAGGATGTTGGCGATGTTCCACACGCTGGCCTGATTGACGGCCGCAGCCCCCAGCTTGCCGCCGGGCACCGGCCTACCCTGGCCGCCCTCGGCCGATGCCGGGACTCCGGTCATCTGGCTGCCTCCTCGCCGGCGCTCCGGGGCTCGTCCCCGGTGAAGCCGCAGTACTCGGCCACCAGGTCCACGCCCTCGGTGCCGACCACCTTTGCCTCGACCATACGACCGGGACGCAGGCCCTCGCCCGACGTGAAGATCACCTGGCCGTCGGTCTCGGGCGCCTGGTGGGCGGCCCGGCCCACGGCGGGCTCCTCGGCGTCGTCCGAGGAGTCGGAGACGGACTCCACGAGCACCGTCAGGGTCTCCCCCAGGCGCTCCTCGGCCCGCTGCAAGGTCAGCTCGTCGGCCAGCCGCGACAGATGCGCCAGCCGTTCGGCCACGACGTCCTCGTCGAGCTTGTGCTCGTACGTCGCCGCCTCGGTGCCGTCCTCGTCCGAGTAACCGAACACACCGATGGCGTCGAGCCGCGCGCCGGTGAGGAACCGTTCCAGCTCCGCGAAGTCCGCCTCGGTCTCGCCCGGGAAGCCCACGATGAAGTTGGAGCGCACGCCCGCCTGCGGGGCCTTGCCCCGGATCGTCTCCAGCAGTTCCAGGAAGCGGTCGGTGTCGCCGAAGCGACGCATCGCGCGTAGCACGGAGGGCGCGGAGTGCTGGAAGGACAGGTCGAAGTACGGGGCGACGCCGGGCGTCGACGTCAGGACGTCGATGAGTCCGGGGCGCATCTCGGCGGGCTGGAGGTAGCTGACCCGTACGCGCTCGATCCCGTCGACCGCCGCGAGTTCGGGCAGCAGCGTCTCCAGGAGGCGGATGTCGCCGAGGTCTTTTCCGTAGGAGGTGTTGTTCTCGGAGACGAGCATGACCTCCTTGACGCCCTGCTCGGCCAGCCAGCGCGTCTCACCCAGCACGTCGGAGGGACGGCGCGAGATGAAGGAGCCGCGGAAGGAGGGGATGGCGCAGAAGGTGCAGCGCCGGTCGCACCCGGAGGCCAGCTTCACGGAGGCGACGGGGCTGTTGTCGAGACGCCGGCGCAGCGGGGCGCGCGGACCGGAGGCGGGTGCGAGTCCCTGCGGCAGGTCCGCGGGAGCGGGGATGACCGCCTCGGTAGGAGGAGGCGTCGCCTCGGCACCGTGTCCGGGCAGGGCCACACCGGTGGCGCCCTGGCGGTCGGCCGGGCTCAGCGGGAGCAGCTTGCGCCGGTCGCGGGGCGTGTGCGAGGCGTGGATACCGCCGTTGAGGATGGTCTGGAGGCGGTCCGAGATGTCGGCGTAGTCGTCGAATCCGAGCACGCCGTCCGCTTCGGGGAGCGATTCCGCGAGTTCCTTGCCGTAGCGCTCGGCCATGCAGCCGACGGCGACGACGGCCTGGGTTCTGCCGTGATCCTTCAGATCGTTGGCTTCCAGCAGGGCGTCGACGGAGTCCTTCTTGGCGGCTTCGACGAAGCCGCAGGTGTTGACGACGGCGACGTCCGCGTCGGCGGCTTCCTCGACGAGCTCCCAGCCGTCCGCTGCCAAGCGGCCTGCAAGCTCCTCCGAGTCCACCTCGTTACGGGCGCAGCCAAGCGTGACAAGGGCGACGGTACGGCGTTCGGGCATGGGCTCAAGACTACTTTGTCCTGGCCGCCCTCCTGCCGTGCAGGGTTGCCCGGCCCGTCCGGGGACCGCGCGCCGCTCCCCGACGGCCTCCGCGCGTCTCCCGACGACCACTCACCCGATGCCCGCCGACGCCTTCGGATCCCGCCCGGCGCCGGCCGCGGCATCAGCCCGCCTCGGGGTCGCCCTTCGTGTACGACGGCCGCTCGACCTGGCCGGGCTTGAAGTCCTCGTCGACCTGCTTGCCGTTGACGAAGATGTCGATGACCCCGGCGTTGCCGAGGATGAAGTCGATCTGCTCGTCGTCCTGGAAGGTCTTGGACTCACCCTTGAGAAGCAGTCCGTCGAAGATCAGTTCACCGTTGGGGGACTTGGCGGAGATCCAGCTCTTGTCCTCGACCGCGGAGAGCTTGACGGTCACCTTGTCGGCCGGGGCCGCGGCGATGGCGCTGTCCGACGGGTCGGGCTTCGGGTCGGCGGGCTTCGTGGTGCTCGGCTCGGAGGTCGTCTTCTCGGGCGCGGGGCCTTCGGCGATCTGCTTGCCCTGGCCCTCCTCGTCGGTGCCGTTGAACATGGTGAAGCCGACGAAGCCGATCACCGCGACGATCGCGGCGACCATGGCCGCCGTCCAGTTGGGACGGCGCCGCTCCGGACGGATGCGCTCGGCCTCGAACAGCGGGGCCGCGGGCGTCGGCGCGGGGCGCCCGCCGTGCTCGGAGTCGTACTGCCCGACAAGAGGTTCGGGGTCGATCCCGACGGAGCGCGCGAGCGTGCGGATGTGGCCTCGCGCGTAGACGTCGCCGCCGCAGCGCGAGAAGTCGTCCTGCTCGATCGCTTGCACGATGGGAACGCGCACCCGGGTGGAGGCGCTGACCTCTTCGATGGTCAGACCTGCGGCGGTGCGTGCTTGCTGGAGGACGTGACCGACCGAAGGCTTGTCCTCTTCGGTCGCGGGCCGCTCGTCCTCAGCGGGGTCGACGGCGGAAGGCTGGTCGTCTTCGGGGGAGTTGCCGATGGACACGGGAGTGCCTTTCGAGCGTGTAGCCACCTGCTGGAAGTTCAGTCTATGGGTGGTACGAAAGGGTGGGGCAACCGGGCGGACGCACTTTGTACGCCATCTGAATGGCCGGACGGCGTGTCGGCGGGACACCGAGGTGTCTCTCTCTCCACGTTGACGTCCGACCGGGGGAAAGGGTTGCTCCAGATATCCCTCGGATCGCTTCGGGCTCCGTCAATTTCCGTCAGCTCCTTCGGGAGCGGGCTCGCCGCGGATGACGGCGAGGACTCCGTCCAGCTCGTCTGCCTTCACCAGCACATCACGCGCCTTGGAACCCTCGCTGGGACCGACGATGTTCCGCGATTCCATCAGATCCATGAGCCTGCCCGCTTTGGCGAAACCCACGCGCAACTTGCGCTGAAGCATGGATGTCGAACCGAATTGTGTGGAGACCACCAACTCGGCCGCCTGGCACAGCAGATCGAGATCGTCGCCGATGTCCTCGTCGATCTGCTTCTTCTTGGCCGTGCCGACGACGACGTCCTCCCGGAAGACCGGCGCCATCTGATCCTTGCAGTGCTGGACGACGGCCGCGACCTCCTCCTCCGTGACGAAGGCGCCCTGCATACGGGTCGGCTTGCTGGCGCCCATGGGGAGGAACAGCCCGTCGCCCTTGCCGATCAGCTTCTCGGCGCCGGGCTGGTCGAGGATGACCCGGCTGTCGGCGAGCGAGGAGGTCGCGAAGGCGAGCCGGGAGGGCACATTCGCCTTGATCAGACCGGTGACGACGTCGACCGAGGGGCGCTGGGTGGCGAGCACCAGATGGATACCGGCGGCGCGGGCCAACTGGGTGATGCGGACGATCGCGTCCTCGACGTCGCGCGGCGCGACCATCATCAGGTCGGCCAGCTCGTCCACGATCACCAGCAGATACGGATAGGGCGTCAGCTCGCGCTCGCTGCCCTCGGGGGCCTTGACCTTGCCCTTGCGTACGGCCTGGTTGAAGTCGTCGATGTGGCGGTAGCCGTACGCCGCGAGGTCGTCGTACCGCAGGTCCATCTCCCGCACGACCCACTGGAGCGCCTCGGCGGCCCGCTTGGGGTTGGTGATGATGGGCGTGATCAGGTGCGGGATGCCCTCGTACGCCGTGAGCTCGACCCGCTTGGGGTCGACGAGGACCATCCGGACGTCCTCCGGGGTCGCCCTCGCCATCACCGAGGTGATCAGGCAGTTGATGCAGGAGGACTTGCCGGATCCGGTGGCGCCGGCGACCAGCAGGTGCGGCATCTTGGAGAGGTTGGCCATCTCGTAGCCGCCCTCGACGTTCTTGCCGAGCGCGACCAGCATCGGGTGGTCGTCCTCGGCGGCGTCGGCGAGCCGCAGGACGTCGCCGAGGTTGACCATCTCCCGGTCGGAGTTGGGGATCTCGATGCCGACGGCGGACTTGCCGGGGATGGGGCTGATGATCCGGACGTCGGGGCTGGCCACGGCGTAGGCGATGTTCTTGGTGAGGGCGGTGATGCGCTCGACCTTCACGGCCGGGCCGAGCTGGACCTCGTAGCGCGTGACGGTCGGTCCCCGGGTGAAGCCGGTGACGGTCGCGTCGACCTTGAACTCCATGAAGACGTTGGTCAGCGAGTCGACGACCGCGTCGTTGGCGGCGCTGCGGGTCTTGCCGGGGCCGCCCCGTTCCAGCAGGTCCAGGGACGGCAGGGAGTAGGTGATGTCGCCGGCGAGCTGAAGCTGCTCCGCGCGCGGGGGCAGCGGCCGGTCCTGCGCGGGTGGCGGCTTGGTCAGGTCGGCCACGGCGCCGGGCAGCGACCGCGCCGCGGCGTCACGTGGCTCCGGCTCGCGCGCCGTGGGTACGGAGCGCTCCCCCGGCCGGGCCGCCGATTCCGTGCCCGATCTGCCGCCGGCCCCGCGCGTACGCTCCCCCGGCCGTGCCTTCGCCGCGTCCCGCGTGCGGTCGGCCGAGACGCCCTGGGTGAGGTCGGCGACGATCGGCGAGGGCGGCATCCCGTTGAGTACGGCTCCGTCCAGCGCGGCGGCGGCGGCCGCGGCCACGTCGACGGCGTCCATGGGCCGGTCGTGGCCGGGCTGCACGGACTGCCTGCGCGGGCGCCGGCGGCGTACCAGCGCCTCGGCCTCGGCCCGGTCGGGGTCGTACTCCTCGGGTGCCTCGCCGCGCCGCGCCGCCGAGCGGCGGCCACGTGCGGGCAGGGCCTCACGCCACTGGTCGTCGTACCGCTCGTCGTCGCCGTCGTACTCCCGCTCGTGCTCCTCGTCGTAGCGGTCGGCGGGGGCGGGATCGAGGATGCCGAGCCGGACACAGAGCTGGCGCAGCCGCTGCGGGATGGCGTTGACGGGTGTCGCCGTGACGACGAGCAGCCCGAAAACGGTGAGCAGGACCAGCATCGGTACGGCGAGCACCTCGCCCATGGCGAAGATCAGTGGCATGGATGCGGCCCAGCCGATGAGCCCGCCGGCGTCCTGCATCGCCTCCGTACCCGCGTCGCGGCCCGGGGAGCCGCAGGCGATGTGCACGAGCCCGAGGACGCCGATCACCAGCGCGGAGAGGCCGATGACGATGCGTCCGTTGGCCTCGGGCCGCTGCGGATAGAGGATCAGCCGGACGGCGACGGCGCCCAGCAGTATCGGGACGAGCAGGTCGAGCCGGCCGAAGGCACCGGTGATCAGCATCTCGACGAGATCGCCGACCGGGCCTCGCAGGTTCGACCACGTACCGGCGGCGACGATCAGGGCCAGCGCGAGCAGCAGCAGCGCGATGCCGTCCTTGCGGTGTGCCGGGTCGAGCCCCTTCGCGCCCCGTCCTATGCCGCGGAACATCGCGCCGACCGTGTGCGCGAGACCCAGCCAGAGGGCGCGTACGAGACGGTAGACGCCGTTCGTCGGGGACGGTGCGGGCTTCGGTGCCGGTTTGGCCGCGGACTTCTTCGCGGGAGCCTTCTTGGCCGGTGCCTTCTTCGTGGGTGCTGTCTTCTTCGCCACGGCCTTGGCGGCGGGGGCCGCCTTCTTCGCGGCACCGCTCGGACGGCCGGCACGCGGTTTCGCGGTGCCCGCCGTGCCCTGGGAACCCTTGCCGGACGTACGTGAGGCCATGGGGGTGAGGTTACCGGTGTGAACGGCGACGGACACGTGTGCCTACCGCTTCACCCGTTCGTGTCGCCCACCGTCGGCCCGAAACTGACGCCGTTTCAGGCGGTCGGGCCGGGGCCTCGGGCCGGCCTTCGGCGGGATCTCGGCCGGCCCTCGGGACAGACCGAAACGGGCCGCCCACGGGCCCGTTGGAGCCCGGGACGTACCCGTCAGTTCGGTGAGGGAAGCGGGGAGCCGCCTCCGCTGCCCGGCTCCAGGGCGTCCAGCGCCCGGCGGAGCCCGGTCAGTTTCCGCTCCAGATGCGCGGCGGTGGCGACGGCCACCGCGTCGGCCGACTCGTCGTCCAGCTGCTTGGAGAGCGCCTCGGCCTGCTCCTCAACTGCGGCGAGCCTGGCGGACAGTTCGGCGAGAAGACCCGTCGGTTCCTTGACCTCGCCCGCTCCCGCCAGTTGCAGCCTGAGCAGTTCGGCCTGCTCCTTCAACTGGCAGTTCTTCATGTACAGCTCGACGAAGACCGAGACCTTCGCGCGCAGCACCCACGGGTCGAACGGCTTGGAGATGTAGTCCACCGCACCGGCGGCGTAGCCCCGGAAGGTGTGGTGCGGACCGTGGTTGATGGCCGTGAGGAAGATGATCGGGATGTCCCGTGTCCGCTCACGCCTCTTGATGTGCGCGGCGGTCTCGAAACCGTCCATCCCGGGCATCTGGACGTCCAGCAGAATGACCGCGAAGTCGTCCGTCAGCAGCGCCTTGAGCGCTTCCTCCCCTGACGATGCCCGCACCAGCGTCTGATCGAGCGCGGAGAGAATGGCCTCCAGCGCCAGCAGATTCTCCGGCCGGTCATCGACCAGGAGGATCTTGGCCTTCTGCACCATGGCCCGCCCTCCTCGCCCCGGCTGTGCACCGGGCGCCGCCCCAGGGGACGACTCCCTTACGCCGTCCGTCCTTGTGCCGGTCATGGTAGCCGCACCCCGCCTGTCGCCACACCCTGTCACCGCGATGTCACTGTGCACGTAGCAAAAACGTCACAGGAGCTCGGAAAGTTCCCCGATTACCTGCGGCCCACACGTGATCGGCCACAAGAACTCACCTTCTCCCACAGGTTCGCACAGCCGCCGGTCACTTCTGAAGCCGCTCCCGGCATCACTTCCGTGTCACTTCTGCTGCATCCACTGCTCCATCACCGACAGAAGATGATCGGGATCGACCGGCTTTGTCACATAGTCAGATGCGCCGGAGTCGATCGCCTTCTCCCGGTCGCCCTTCATCGCCTTCGCGGTGAGCGCGATGATCGGCAGCCCCGCGAACTGCGGCATCCTGCGGATCGCCGTCGTCGTCGCGTATCCGTCCATCTCCGGCATCATGATGTCCATCAGCACCAGCGTCACGTCGTCGTGCTGCTCCAACACCTCGATGCCCTCACGGCCGTTCTCGGCGTACAGCACCGACAGACCGTGCTGTTCGAGGACGCTGGTGAGCGCGAAGACGTTGCGGATGTCGTCGTCCACGATCAGCACCTTCTCGCCGCCGAAGGAGAACGTACGCCGCTCCTCCGGAGCGTCCTGCGCGTCGGCCGCCCAGGACTCGTCCGCCCCCGAACCACCCGACGGCCGCGAGCCGTTGGCCGTGCCCGCGGAGCCGTTCCCGGCGGCCGGCAACCCGGACGGACCTCCTGGGCGCCCGGACAGCGAGTTCAGCTGCTCGGGACCGCCCAGGGCCTTGCGCCGGCGCCGGAACAGCGCCGCGGGCCCCGTACGGGCCTCCGAGGGGGCCGCGGGCCGGTCCAGCCGCGCCTGCTCCGGCGACAGGGCCGCGGAGTCGCTGTTGCCGCGCTGCGGGTCGATGCCCGGAGTCAGCTGCGGGTAGCCCTGCGGGGGCAGTTCGCTGGCGTGCAGCGGCAGGTACAGCGTGAACGTCGAGCCGCGGCCCGGCTCGCTCGCCGCGTGGATCTCGCCGCCGAGCAGCCGGGCGATCTCCCGGCTGATGGACAGGCCCAGACCCGTACCTCCGTACTTACGGCTCGTCGTACCGTCCGCCTGCTTGAACGCCTCGAAGATCACCCGCATCTTGCTCGCCGCGATCCCGATTCCGGTGTCGGTGACCGAGAAGGCGATCAGATCGGCGTCCGCGTCACGCAGCGAACCGGCCTCCAGCAGTTGCTCCCTGATCGCGTTGGGCACATCCGCCCCGGCGGGCCGGATCACCAGCTCCACGGCGCCCGTGTCGGTGAACTTCACCGCGTTGGACAGCAGGTTGCGCAGCACCTGGAGCAGCCGCTGCTCGTCGGTGTGCAGCGTCGCGGGCAGCTCCGGCGAGACCCGTACGGAGAAATCGAGCCCCTTCTCCGCCGTCAGCGGCCGGAACGTCGCCTCGACGTAGTCGACGAGTTGCACGAGCGCGATCCGCGTCGGGCTGACGTCCATCTTGCCCGCCTCGACCTTCGACAGATCGAGGATGTCGTTGATGAGCTGGAGCAGGTCGGAGCCCGCGCCGTGGATCGTCTCGGCGAACTCCACCTGCTTCGGTGAGAGATTCATCTCCGCGTTGTCCGCGAGCAGCTTCGCCAGGATCAGCAGCGAGTTCAGCGGCGTACGCAACTCGTGCGACATGTTCGCCAGGAACTCGGACTTGTAGCGCATCGACACCGCGAGCTGCTCGGCGCGCTCCTCCAGCACCTGCCGCGCCTCTTCGATCTCGGTGTTCTTCACCTCGATGTCGCGGTTCTGACGGGCCAGCAGCTCCGCCTTCTCCTCCAGCTCCGCGTTGGAGGACTGGAGGGCCTTCTGCCGGTTCTCCAGCTCCGCCGAGCGCTCCCGCAGCTGCTCCGTCAGCTCCTGCGACTGCTTGAGCAGCACCTCGGTCTTGGTGTTGACGCTGATGGTGTTGACGCTCGTCGCGATCATCTCGGCGATCTGGTTGAGGAAGTCGCGCTGGATCTGGGTGAAGGGCTGGAACGACGCCAGCTCGATCACACCGAGGACCTTGCCCTCGAACAGCACCGGCAGCACGATCACATACGCCGGTGACGCCTCGCCGAGCCCCGAGGAGATCTTGAGATAGCCCGGCGGCACATTGACCTGGATCGTGCGCTTCTCCTCGGCGGCCGTACCGATGAGGGTCTCGCCGGGCCGGAAGGAGGTCGGCATCGAACCGGCCGAGTAGCCGTAACTGCCGCGCATGCACAGCTCGTACGAGCCGTCGCGCCCGCCGCCCGTCCCCAGCTCGGACGCGGTGCCGGTCGGCATGGCGAGGAAGAACGCGCCGTGCTGCGCCGCGACCACCGGCGTCAGCTCGCTCATGATCAGCGAGGCCACGTCGTCCAGGTCGCGGCGGCCCTGCATCAGACCGGAGATACGGGCCAGGTTGCCCTTGAGCCAGTCCTGCTCCTCGTTGGCGAGGGTGGTGTCGCGCAGGTTGGCGATCATGGTGTTGATGTTGTCCTGGAGGACCTGGATCTCGCCCGCCGCGTCGACGTCGATCTTCAGATTCAGATCACCGCGGGTCACCGCGGTGGCGACGGCGGCGATGGCCCGCACCTGACGGGTCAGGTTGCCGGCCATCTCGTTCACCGACTCGGTGAGGTCGCGCCAGGTGCCGTCGACGTCCCTGACCCGGGCCTGGCCGCCCAACTGCCCGTCCGTGCCCACCTCGCGGGCCACACGGGTGACCTGATCGGCGAACGAGGAGAGCTGGTCGACCATCGTGTTGATGGTGTTCTTCAGCTCCAGAATCTCACCGCGGGCGTCGATGTCGATCTTCTTGGTGAGATCGCCCTTCGCGATGGCGGTGGTGACCGTGGCGATCTGGCGCACCTGACCCGTCAGGTTGGACGCCATCGAGTTCACCGACTCGGTGAGGTCCTTCCACGTCCCGGAGACGCCCGGGACGCGCGCCTGGCCGCCCAACTCGCCCTCGGTGCCCACCTCGCGGGCGACCCGGGTCACCTCGTCGGCGAACGACGACAACGTCGTCACCATGATGTTGACGGTGTCGGCCAGCTCGGCGACCTCACCGCGCGCCTCGACGGTGACCTTCTTCGTCAGGTCACCGTTGGCGACGGCCGAGGAGACCCGCGAGATGTTCCGCACCTGACTGGTGAGGTTGTTGGCCATCGTGTTGACGTTGTCGCTGAGGTCCTTCCAGATGCCGGTGACGCCCCGCACCCGCGCCTGGCCGCCGAGGATGCCCTCCGTGCCCACCTCGCGGGCCACGCGGGTCACCTCGTCGGCGAAGTTCGACAACTGGTCGACCATCGTGTTGACGGTGGTGACGAGGTCGAGGATCTCGCCCTTGGCGTCGACGGTGATCTTCTTCGACAGGTCGCCCTTGGCGACGGCCGTCGTGACCTGGGCGATCTGCCGCACCTGGTCCGTCAGATTGCCCGCCATGAAGTTGACGGACTGGGTGAGGTCCTTCCAGGTGCCCGAGACACCCTGCACCTCGGCCTGACCGCCGAGCATGCCCTCCGTACCGACCTCGCGGGCGACCCGGGTCACCTGCTCCGCGAAGTTCGACAACTGGTCGACCATCGTGTTGAGGGTGTTCTTCAGCTCCAGGATCTCGCCGCGCGCGTCCACGTCGATCTTCTGCGACAGATCACCGCGCGCCACCGCCGTGGCGACCTGCGCGATGTTGCGGACCTGGGAGGTCAGGTTCCCCGCCATGCCGTTCACGGAGTCCGTCAGATCGCGCCAGACACCGGCGACGCCCGGCACCTGGGCCTGACCGCCCAGCCTGCCGTCCGTACCCACCTCACGGGCGACCCGGGTCACCTGCTCGGCGAAGGCCGAGAGCTGGTCGACCATCGTGTTGATGGTGTTCTTCAGCTCCAGGATCTCGCCCCGGGCGTCCACGTCGATCTTCTGCGACAGATCACCGCGCGCCACCGCCGTGGTCACCTGGGCGATCTGCCGCACCTGGTCCGTCAGATTGCCGGCCATGAAGTTGACGGAGTCGGTCAGCTCCTTCCACGTACCGGAGACGCCGTCCACGCGCGCCTGGCCGCCCAGCCTGCCCTCCGTACCCACGTCACGCGCCATCCGCGTCACCTGGTCGGCGAACGACGACAGCTGCGCCACCATCGTGTTGACCGTGTTCTTCAGTTCGAGCATCTCGCCCGCGACGTCGACGGTCACCTTCTGGGAAAGATCGCCGTTCGCCACCGCCGTCGTCACCTGCGCGATGTCCCGCACCTGACCGGTGAGGTTACGGAACGCGGTGTTGACCGAGTCGGTGAGGTCCTTCCACGTACCCGCCGCGCCCGGCACCTCGGCCTGGCCGCCCAGTTGGCCCTCGACGCCGACCTCGCGGGCGACCCGCGTCACCTCGGAACCGAACGAATTGAGCTGCCGCACCATCGTGTTGACGGTGTTCTTCAGTTCGAGCATCTCGCCGGCCACGTCGACGGTGACCTTCTGGGAAAGGTCACCGTTCGCGACCGCCGTCGTCACCTGTGCGATGTCCCGCACCTGGGTGGTCAGATTGCGGAAGACGGTGTTGACCGAGTCCGTCAGGTCCTTCCAGGTGCCCGCGGCGCCCGGCACCTGCGCCTGGCCGCCCAGCACACCGGAGCCACCGACCTCGCTCGCCACCCGGGTGACCTCGTCGGCGAACGTACGCAGCGTCTCGGTCATCTGGTTGATCGTCTCGGCGAGCTGCGCGACCTCGCCGCGCGCGCTGACCGTGACCTTCTGGGAAAGATCGCCGTTCGCGACGGCGGTGGTGACCTCGGCGATGCCACGCACCTGACTGGTCAGGTTGCCGGCCATCGTGTTCACCGAATCGGTGAGGTCCTTCCACACACCGGCCACGCCGGGCACGGTGGCCTGGCCACCGAGTTCGCCCTCCGTGCCGACCTCGCGGGCCACCCGTGTCACCTCGGACGAGAACGACGACAGCTGGTCCACCATCGTGTTCACGGTGTTCTTCAGCTGAAGCATCTCGCCGGCCACGTGCACGGTGACCTTGCGCGACAGATCACCCTTGGCGACGGCCGTCGTAACGAGAGCAATGTCACGTACCTGAGCCGTGAGCCGGTACGCCATCGTGTTGACGGAATCCGTGAGGTCCTTCCACGAACCCGACATACCGCGCACCTTGGCCTGGCCGCCGAGCTTGCCCTCGGTACCTACCTCCAGCGCCACGCGCGTCACCTCGTCGGTGAACGCGGACAGCTGATCGACCAGGTTGTTGACGGTCCTGGCCACCTTCAGGAACTCGCCGCGCAGCGGGCGCTCCGTCCCCGCCGAACCCTCGGCGAAGTGCGAACGCAGCTCCATCCGCTGCTCCAGGTCACCCTCGGCGACCGCCGACAGCACCCGCCCGACCTCGGACACGGGGCGCGCCAGGTCGTCCACCAGCGCGTTCGACGCGTCGATGGCGGTGGCCCAGGAACCTTCGCAGGCGCCCGTCTCCAGCCGCTCCGTGAGCTTCCCCTCACGGCCGACCATGCGCCGTACACGGGCCAGCTCACCCGTGAGGTGCAGATTCCGGTCCGCCACCTCGTTGAACACGGCGGAGATCTCCGCCATCACATCGTCACCGGAGACGGTCAGGCGTTTACGGAAGTTACCGTCCCGCATCGCCACCAGGGCCGTCAGCAGTCTGTTCAGAGCCGCCGCATCGACCTCGATGGCCCCGTTGTTCCGGGACCGTCCGCCTTTTGCGCGCGTGCTGTTGCCACGCGCCGCCACGCCAGACTCCACCGTGTCCCTCCCGCGGGGGTTGACCGTACTGACTGCTCAGACCTGTTTACTCGAACCGTCTCTGGAATCCTGCCCAGTGTTTCACCATGGCTGAACCTGGCGATAACAGATCGGCAGCTTCGCATAGCGTCCCCACCCCCGGTGGGTGGAAACAGTGGCGACCGGCATCCACCCTCGCAGCGAAGGTAAGTAACCTGGCATCCGGCTGTCCAACCGTCCCGGTCTGCCCGGCGGGGGCGGTGTGGCGAACGTACTACCACCGGGCATCTGGAGGGCGGGGCCGCATCATGGCAGAGCCGGGCGTCGAGACGCGTACGAGGAGTTTTGTGATCACCGCGCGGGCGGCTGCCAGCTTCGACCCTGTCGGGCGGTCCGTCGCGACCGCCCGCGCCTTTGTCCGTGACACGCTCCAGGGGTGGGGATACTCCGACGTCGTCGACGACGCCGTCGTTCTCACCAGCGAACTCGTCACCAACGCCGTCATCCACGCCGGCACCTCCGCGGACGTGCTCTGCCTCCGTACGGAGGACGGCGTCCGCGTCGAGGTCTCGGACCGCTATCCCGACCGTGAAGTCCCCATGCAGGGCACGGGGCTGTCACTGGGCAGCCCCGACCGGGAGAACGGCCGCGGACTGCTCCTCTGCGCGGCCCTGGCCTCCTCCTGGGGCGTCGACTACACCCCGACGCACAAACAGGTCTGGTTCCAGCTCGACCTGCCCGACCGCCCCGTGGGTGCCCGGTCCGCCGGCCCCGTCATTCCCAACGCGCTCCTCCCCGTCACCGACGAACGGGTCAGGGTCGCCGTCGTCCAGATCGACAGAACCGGCGCCGTCTCGACCTGGAACGAGGACGCCGAGCACCTCTTCGGCTACCCCGCCGACCAGGTCATCGGCAAGCCCCTCACCGACTTCGCCGCCTGGCCGCACACACCGGGCATCGGCACCGGCATCGCCGAGGCGCTGCTGCTGTCGCGCTGGGAGGGCAGTTACGGGATCCGGGGCAGCGACGGCCGAGTCATCCCCGTGTACGCCTCCCACCTCCGGGTCCGCGACACCGAGGGTGAGCCGTCCACCGTCTGCCTCCTCGTACGCGACGACGAACGCGCCGTCATCCAGACCCCGCAGCGCGCCCCCGCCACCGAGGCGGGCGCCGAGAGCCGCACCGTGGACCCCTTCGAGGTCTTCATCGGCTCACCGGCCCCCGAGGACCTCGACGGCCTGCTCCAGCGCACCGTGGAGCGCGCCCGCGACATGCTCGAAGGCGACTCCGCGTTCCTCCTGCTCGCCACCGACGACGAGACGGAGCTGGAGGTACGCGCCACCACCGGCCTCCCCTCGGCCCGGCAGCGCTTCGCCCGTGTCCCGGTGGAGGCCGGCACGGGACGGTACGGCTCCGCCCGGATGCCCGCCGTCCACGAGGACCTCGCGATCGTTCCCGGCGCCGTCCCGCTGCTCAACGGCACCGGCATGCGCTCCGTCGTCACCGTGCCGCTCAAGGTCGAGGGCCGGCTCACCGGCTCGCTCGGCGTCGCCGCCGAATCAGCGGGCCGGTACTCCAACGAGGAGGCGCTGCGCCTCCAGTTCGCCGCCGACCGCATCGCCCTGGCCGTCGAGTCGGCCCGGCTCGGCGAGCTCGAACGCCTCCGGCGCGGTTCGCTCTCCTTCCTCGTCGAAGCCTCCGACCTGCTGGCCGGCACGCTCGACCGGGACCAGACGCTCGCGCTGATGGCCCAGATGACGGTGCCGACCCTCGCGACCTGGTGCGCCGTCTACACCATCGCCGACCAGGCGTCGGACCCGTACCTCTCCTACGTGCTGCACGAGGACGAGGAGCGCATCGACGGCCTGAAGGCCCTGCTCTCCAAGATCGATCCGCCCGAGCCGGTCCCGACTCCGGGCGCCCGCGTCTGGACCGGCCCGGCCGACGCCGCGCACCAGGCGGCGCTCCGTACGTCCATGAGGGAGCTGGGAGGGGCCTCCACGCCCGTCTCCTCCGGAATCGGAACCACGCTCGCCACGGCCGCCGCGGTGGGCGGAGAGACCGTCGTACTGCCTCTGGTCGCCCGTAACCGCGTGATCGGGATGCTCACCCTCGGCAAGCCGTCCGACGACCACTTCCGCCAGGAGATCCTGGAGCTGGCCGAGGACCTGTCCCGCCGAGCGGCGCTCGCGCTCGACAACGCGCGCCTCTACTCGGAGCGCATGGCGATCAGTCAGTCCCTCCAACGCAGCCTGCTGCCGCCGGAGTTGCCCCAGGTGCCCAATGTCGAGGTGGAGGTCATCTACCGCGCGGCGGGCGAAGGCAACGAGGTGGGCGGCGACTTCTACGACCTCTTCCCCATCCGCGACGGTGCGTACGGCTTCGCCATCGGCGACGTCTGCGGTACGGGCCCGGAGGCCGCGGCGGTGACGGGCCTCGCCCGACACGCGCTCCGGCTCCTCGCCCGTGAGGGCTTCAGCGGCCCGGCGGTGCTGGAGCGCCTGAACGCGGCGATCCTCGACGAGGGCGCGCGGAGCCGCTTCCTGACGCTGCTGTACGGGGAGTTGTGGCCCCAGGAGGACGGCAGCGCGGTCCTGAAGGTCGTCTGTGCCGGCCACCCGCTGCCGCTGCGTCTGCGCCAGGACGGCACGGTGGAGGCGGCGGCGGACCCGCAGCCGCTGCTCGGGGTCATGGACGACCTGGAGCTGTACGAGCAAATGGTCACCCTCGATCCGGGCGACGTCCTCCTCTGTGTCACCGACGGCGTCACCGAACGCCGCGAAGGGACGCGGATGCTGGGTGACGACGGCCTCATCGACGTACTGACGGGCTGTACGGGCCTCACGGCCGGCGCCGTCGCGTCACGCGTGCTGCGAGCGGTGGAGAGGTTCGCGGCGGAGCCGGCTTCGGACGACATGGCGATCCTGGCGATGCGCGTACCGGAGCCGCAGAAGAACTGACGGATCGACGGACGTCGGGGGACGGACAGTCAGACATCGGACAAAGAAGAAGGGCCCCGCCATCAGGCGGGGCCCTTCTTCTTCGCTGGAGCCCCAATACGGAATCGAACCGTAGACC
>NZ_JBHUZM010000041.1:0-56190 GCF_042667665.1 Streptomyces sp. NPDC057307
CGCCCACACGGTGACCGCGCGGTCACCGTGTGGGCGTCAGGTGCCCTCGGGGCTCGGCTCCGGCTCGCCCTGCGGCACCGTGTCCTGGGGGACCGTGTCCTGGGGGACCGTGTCCTGGGGCACCGTGCCGCTCGCCGGTGTCTGGCCGAGAGGGACCTGCGGCCCCAGGCCGTCGTACAGCCAGCGCTTCAGCACCGCGTGGACCTGCTCCGCGCCCACCAGATCGCCGTCGCCGGGGACCGGCGCGGGCAGGGTCAGGGGTGACAGCAGGAAGGCGTTCGACTGCTCCCCGCCGAGTCCTCCGTGGGAGCCGATCTGCTCCTCGAAGGCGTGCACGCGGCCCGTCGCCGGGTCGTACATCGAGTTGACCATGATGTCCGCGACATGCGGGAAGGTGTCGGTGCGCCGGACCGCGTCGGCGGCACCCGGCCCCATCGTGGCCAGCAGCCCCGTGTCGTCCAGCTTGGCGACGGGGATCTCCGCCCCGGCGGGGCCGAGCACCACGGAGCCGTTCTCCTCGCTCCGTACGAGGAGGAAGCCGACGCCCGGATGGTTGGCGAGAGTCCGCAGCAGCGCGGGGTGGCGTTCGTCGATCTGCTCGCGGCTCATCCGCTCCGGGACGTCCGGGAAGGAGATCAGCCCCAGATTTCCCGAGGCGAGCACGATCGGGTCGGAGCCGCGCGCCGTTCGTTTCCCGTCGCCGTCGTCGCCCTCGTCCCCCTCGACGGGGCGGTGGAGGGCTATCCGTACGGCGTCACGCGCCGCGTCGCGCGCCTCGGCGCCGCTCTTGGTCCGCACCGCGCGGCGCGGCACGGGCAGCCCGCAGCCGGCCCGTACGAGATCCCGCAGCGTGAGCCCGTACACGCCCAGGAACGTCTCGCCGGGGCTCTGGCCGTGGTCGGACAGGAGCACGAGGCGGTACGAGCGCGGCGCGTGGTCGGCGACCTTGGCCAGCAGCGCGATCGAGCGGTCCAGCCGCTCCAGGACCCGCGTGGCGTCGCGGCTGTGCGGTCCCGAGTGGTGGGCGACCTCGTCGTACGCGACGAGGTCGGCGTAGACGGCGGCGCGCCCGGCCAGCATGTCCCCTATCACCGCCGCGACCACGACGTCCCGCTCCACGACGGTCGCGAAGGCCCGGATGAACGGGTAGAGCCCACCCCGGCCCACCCTGGGCCGGTCGCCTCGGACACGGGCCCGCGTCGACTGGCCGACCTCGCGGCCGACCTCGGCGACGAAGGAGACGGCCGTACGGACGGCGTTGGCCGGGTCGGTGAAGTACGCGAAGTAGCCGGCCCGGGAGCGGGTGGCCCGGCCGCGCCGCGCGGCCATCGACAGGACGAGCGCGAGCTGGTCGGCGCCGCCGCTGAAGAGGTTGCCGCGGCTGGCGCCGTCGAGGGTGAGGAGCCCGCCGTCGCGGGTGTGCTCGACGGCGCGGCGCTGGAGTTCGGCGGCGCTGGCGGGCCGGTTGCTGACCATGATCCGCCCGCTCTCCTTCTCGTACCAGCGGAAGGCGGGGACGTCGTGGTTGCTGCCGTGCAGGATGCCGAGCTGGCTGGCGCCGGTCTGGCTGGACCAGTCGGTGCGCCAGGGGGTGAGCCGGTGCGTGGGGCGCTCGCCGAGCCAGCCGGCGACGGTGGGCATGTGGCCGTCGGCGACGGCGTCGAGCAGCACCTGGTGCCCCACGCCGTCGAGTTGGAGGAAGAGCGTGCCGGGCGACGCCGTGTAGCCGCGGCGGGCGCTGTCCTCGCCGCTGCGGCGCCGGCGGCGTTCGGCGAGGCGCGAGAGCCTGCGCCGGTAGGCGTTGTCGTCGCGGACGGCGAGCGCGGTGGAGGTCGCCGACGCGACGGCGGACATGACGGCGGCGACCACGACGGCGTTCTCGGGGTTGGCCGTGCCGCCGCCGTCGGGGGTGAGTTTGAGGGCGACCAGCAGCAGCGAGCCGTTGAGGAAGAAGACGAGCAGACCGAGGACCAGGGCCGGTACGAGCAGCAGGGCGCGGACCAGGAAGGGCCAGACGAGGGCGCTGAGCAGACCGAAGGCGCCCGCTCCCCAGGCGGCGGTGATCGCGGTCCTGGTGAGGCTGTCGTCGGCGCCCTGGAGCTGGAAGTCGGGCAGGATCCCGGCGAGCGCCAGCATGGTCAGCGTGGACACCGCCCAGACGACCACCACCCGCACCAGGGCCCGGCCGGCCGTCCGCCATCGACCCTTGAACACCGCGTCTTCACCTCACGTCCAGGGCCCGCACACCTCCACGGGCTTGATGCACAGCCTGACACAGCGCGCGGCGGGGCCGGTCTTCTTGAGGAGGCGGAGACGTGACAGGGCGGTGGCGGGGGCGGGCTCGAAGAGGTGCGGCGGGACGGCTTCAGCAGCCGTCGTAGCCGGCGGTGGGCATGGAGAGCCTGCGGTGGACCTTGGCCTTCGACGTCGCGTCGTAAGAAGGTTCGTCCAGCCCCACGGTCTCCAGGGGGATGCCACGGCGCTCGCACTCGGCGGAGAAGGCGGGGGCCGACGCGAAGGCCCGGTCGAGCACGCGTTCGCTGGCGACGACGAAGGCGTCGATCTCACCGGCCTCGACGTCGACCCAGAGACCGCAGTGGTCGGAGCGCATCCCGTAGAGGAGCAGTTGCCGGGTGACGACGTACCCCTTGTCGGCGGCCCAGCGCGCGCACACCGCCTGCTGGCCGCGGATGTCCACCAGGAACGGCTCGCGGTCGAGTTCTTCGAGCGGGGTGAGGCTGGCTATGGCCGCCACTCGTAAATCGCCCATGTCTCTGGCCCCCCGCTTCGCTTCACCCGACCGCTCCCCCCGAAGCCGCCCCCTGTCCCCCGGTGTTCGACGACCCTACTCCGATCGGGCCCTCTTAAGGAGGCGCGTATCGAGCACGGGCGGGCGCACGGATGTGCCACAGGCGCACGCCTCGGGCGTACGCGGCACGACCTGGCCACCGGCGGCCCGCCGGCCGCCGTACGCTGAGGGCCGGATACGGACGGAGCTGAGGTCCCGCTTTGGGAAATGTCATCACCTGGTGGGGTCACGCCACCTGCACGGTCGAGGACTCCGGCGTCCGGGTGCTGACCGATCCGCTCTTCGCCCGCCGCCTGGCGCATCTGCGCCGCCGGCGCGGTGACGTGCCGCCGCCGGAGGCCGCGGTCGCGGACGCCGTCCTGGTCTCGCATCTGCACTCCGACCATCTGCATCTGCCGTCGCTGGCGAAGCTCGCGCCGGGCACCCGGCTGATCGTGCCGCGCGGCGCGACGCGGGCGGTGCCCGGACTGCGGCGGCTCGACGCCGTCCGGCGGCCGGGTGGTCTGCGGATCACCGAGGTCGACGCGGGCGACGAGGTGGAGATCGGGCCGCTGTGGGTACGGGCGGTGCCCGCGTACCACGACGGGCGGCGGCTGCCGGTGGGACCGCAGCGCTCCCCCGCGCTCGGCTATGTGATCAGCGGTGAGCGCCGGACGTACTTCGCGGGCGACACCGGGCTCTTCGACGAGATGGCGGACGTCGTGGGACCGGTCGATGTGGCGCTGCTGCCGGTGGGCGGCTGGGGGCCGCATCTGGGCCACGGCCATCTGAACGCCGACCGCGCGGCCGAGGCGCTGGCCAGACTCGCGCCCGGCGCCGCGGTGCCGGTCCATTACGGCACGTTCTGGCCGATCGGGATGGACGGGGTCCGACCGCACGAATTCCATTCGCCCGGCGACGAGTTCGTCCGCCAGGCGGCACGGCGCGCGCCCGAGGTGGCCGTGCACCGGCTTCAGCACGGCGAGAGCGTGCGGCCGGGGGCCGCCCTGTGATCGACCAGCTCATGAGCCAGCTGCCGTCGGAGTCCGCGCAGCAGGCCGTCACCTATCCGTCGCTGTTCCTGCTGGTGGCGCTGGGCGCGCTGGTGCCGGTGGTGCCGACGGGCGCCGTGGTGAGTTCGGCGGCCGTGGTGGCCTTCCATCAGACGGCGCCGCTCGCGCTGCTCTACATATTCGTGGTGGCCTCGTTTGCGGCGTTCCTCGGCGACATCACGCTCTACTGGCTGGGCCGGCGCGGGGTCAACTCGAAGAACGGCTCGCGCTGGCTGGCGGCGCTGGAGCGGCGGGTCTCCGACGACACGCTCGAACAGACGCAGCGCAAGCTGCGGGAGCACGGCGTGACGGTGCTGGTGCTGTCGCGGCTGGTGCCCGCGGGGCGGATCCCGGTGATGCTGGCGTGCCTGCTCACCAGGTGGCCGACGCCGCGGTTCATCAAGGGCGCGGTGCCGGCCTGTCTGGCGTGGGCGGCGACGTACCAGCTGATCGGGATCCTGGGCGGTTCGCTGTTCGACGAGCCGTGGGAGGGCGTGGTCGCGGCGGTGGCGCTGACGGTGCTGATCAGCGGCGGTCCCACGGTCTGGCGCAGGCTGCGGAGGCACGGCAAGGGGAAGGGCGGGTCCGCGCGCGGGGACGGAAACGGCACGCCCGGCGGGCCGGGCGCCTCGAACGGGCCGGCCGCCTGCGACGGGCCGGCCGAGTCAGACGGTCAGCAGGCGTGAGGATCCGACCGGCAGGTCCCACAGTTGTCCGCGTGGTCTCCCGGTCCGTTCCCAGGCGGCCCTGACCCGCTCCAGGGGCTCCATCACGGGCTCGGCCGACAGCAGGAACGTCGCCCAGTGCATGGGCGCCATGTTCCGCGCGCCGACGTCCTGGCAGGCCCGTACGGCCTCCTCCGGATCCGCGTGGACGTCACTGAGCCACCAGCGCGGTTCGTACGCCCCGACGGGCAGCAGCGCGAGATCGATACCCGGGTGACGGCGGCCGATCTCCTCGAACCAGTGCCCGTAGCCGGTGTCCCCGGCGAAGTAGACCCGCTGCCCGGTGGCCCCGTCACTCAGCACCCAACCGCCCCACAGGGAGCGGCAGGTGTCGGTGAGGGTGCGCTTCGACCAGTGGTGGGCGGGGACGAAGTCGAACCGTACGGTGCCGGTGCCGCCGTTCCCGGCCGGCAGTTCGGCGGCCTCCCACCAGTCCAGTTCGGTGACGTGGGTGAAGCGGCGGCGCCGGCACCAGCGGGCGAGCCCGGCGGGCACGAACATCGGGGTGTTCCTCGGCAGCCGTCGCAGCGTCGGCGCGTCGAGATGGTCGTAGTGGTTGTGGCTGATGACGACCGCGTCGACGGGCGGCAGGTCCTCCCAGCGGACACCGACGGGAGTGATCCGCGCGGGCGTGCCGAGGATCCGGCGCGACCACACCGGGTCGGTCAGGACGGTGAGCCCGCCCATACGGATCACCCAACTCGCGTGCCCCGCCCAGGTGACGGCGACGGTGCCCGCGTCCACGGCGGGCAGCGGCCCGGGTTCGAAGGGCAGCAGCGGGACGGCGTCGAGCGCGCCGGGGCCCGGCCGCGCGGCGCCCTCGCGGGCGAGCCGCGCCAGCGCGCGTACGCCGGGGAGCGGGGTGGTCAGCCGGCGGGCGAAGGACCGGGGCCAGTGGCGGCGGACCTCGCCGAGCGGGCGGAGCGCCCCGCCGGCCGCCGTGCGGCGGGCGGGGTCGGGCGCCCGGCCGTGCCCGCGCCCGCGTCCATGCTCCTGCCGGCGTCCTGTGAGGTCCGTCCGATCGGTCTGTTCCGTCATCGAAGCTCCGTTCAGCGCGGTGCGACACGGTTCGTCGGGGCGGTACGGGCGGTGCGCAGGGGTCGTCGGCGGTCGGCGGTCTCAGTGCAGCTCCCCCAGAGCCGCCGTCAGAAGGCTGAGCCCTTCGGCGACATGCGGCAGTTCCAGCGGTTCCACTGCGGTGAGGGACTCCGTCCGCCGCTCCGGGGTTGACCCGAGCAGCGGACCGGTGGCGAGCCGCACCCGCAGCGCGCCCAGTTCGTCCCCGAACCGGTGCCCGCCGGGCACCGGCATGCCCAGCCGTTCGCCCAGGAACTCTTCGAGTTCCATGGAGTCGCCGACCCCCCGCGCGCCGAGTCCGCGGCGCAACGGCCCGAGGTCCGCGTACAGATGACGGCCCGCCTGCGGCGGCCTGGCCAGCGCCCCGGCGGCGAGGACGACATGGTGTACGGCGGCGGCCACGCGCGCGTGCAGCGCGGCCGCCTCGGCGACCCGCGCCGTCACGGCCGGCGGCTCGTCGAGCGCGTGGGCGGCAGCGGCGGCGACCGGTCCCGCGACGAGCGCGCCCAGCGCGGTGAGGTGGTCCACCGTCCTGGCCCGGCGGGCGGCGCCGCCGGGTGTGGCGGGGAAGCGGGCGACGGCGGCGGGCCAGGACGCCGGGGTGAGCGCGCCCGCCAGGTCGAAGAAGACGGTGACGTCGTCGGGCCACATCTCGGCGGGGCTGAGCGGCACCGTCTCGTGCGGCCGGTGCAGCGTGTCGCGCCAGGTCTCGTCGCTGATGATGTGCAGGCCCTCGCCGACCGCGGCCTCGCACGCCTCCCGGAGGAGTTCGGGCGGGGCGACGGTGCCGGTGGGGTCGTCGGCGATCGAGAGCAGCAGCAGCCGTGGGGTGCCGCCCTCGGCCCGTACCCGGCGCACCGTCTCAAGGAGGGCGTACAGATCGGGAACGCCGCCGCACTCCGCCGGGGTCGGCACCTGAAAGACGGGCCGGCCCAGAAGTCTGGCCTGCGGCGCCCAGGACGCCGGGTGCGGGCGGGGCATCAGGACGTCGCCGCCGTGCGCGGCGAGCAGCGCGAGGAGCAGCGGCTGCGCGCCGGCCGCCACGGCGACCTCCTGGGGATGCGCGGGCAGCCCGCGCCTGGACCAGTAGCCGCAGGCCGCCTCGCGCAGGACCGGTCCGCCGCCGGGCGGCTCGGGCGCGGTCCGGCCGGCGGCTTCGGCGAGTACGGCGACCAGCTCGGGCAGCGCGGGGAGGCCCGAGTCCGGGGCCAGGGGCCCGTACCGTACGGGACCGCGTCCTTCGTGCGCCGCCCCCGCCGCCCCGGTCGTCTCCGTGGTCCCCGTGGTCCTCATGCGCCACCTCCAGACCGGGCCGGACAGAGGCCAGGCCGTATCGGGAAAGTCCCGGCGGGCCCGCGACGCCCGGCACGACCGAGCCGCGCTGTCGGCGTCGGCGTCGGCCCGGCACGCCTGGCACGCCCGGCACGAGACCCGATCCTCCGCCTTGCGATGGTGCGCCGTACCAGCCGCCGCGGGCCGGTCCCCGAAGATCCGCCGGCCAGGTCCTACGCCTCGCGGCCCAGCATCGCCAGCAGACGGGCCTGGGTGTCGGCGTCCGGTGGCGGATCCAGCGGGGTGTCGAACAGGCCGCTCTGCGACAGGCTCACCGCGTACGGCTCGACCTCCTCCAGCGCGAAGTCGACCAGCGGTCCGGGCAGCCGCTCGTTCACGCCGATCCCGCGCGACAGGTCCCAGGTGTGGACGACGGCGTCGAGCACCATCTGCGAGCAGTAGGCGGCGGCCGCGGTCGCGCCGTACGAGAGCGGCACCGGGCGGTCCAGCGCGCCCCGCTCGCCGAACGCGGCGCGCGCCGCCGCCGCGGCGCGGTCCCAGGCGGCGACCGGGTCGTCGCCCAGCACGTCGCCGTCGAAGGCGTCGCCGACCTCGGCCATGGTCCGGCCCTCACGCACCAGCGCGGGCACCCAGAGCTGCTCGGACGTCAGGTGGTTCACCAGGTCGCGTACGGACCACTCGGTGCACGGCGTCGACGCGCCCCACTGGTCCGCGCCGACGGCGTGCACCCGGTCCGTGAAGAGGTCGAGCGCCTCGCCGTGCCGGTCCAGCAGTGGATTGTCCATGTCCTCCACTCTCCCCGGCCCCCCGTCCGCACGCGAGTCCGGCCGGCCTGATCCCCGAGACACGCCCCGGATCCGGCCCCTGCTTGGGGCCACGTCGTACGGGGTACCCGCGTTCCATGTCTGACATCCACACGGGCCGTACCCCGGCCGATCCCGGCACCCGGTCCAGAGTCGCCGCGCTGCTCACCGGCTGGGACCAGCAGGTCTTCCGGTCGGCGGCGGACCGGCACTGGCCGGGCGCCGGGCCGGTGCTGCCCCGGCTCAGCCGCTCGGCCAACCACGGCCTCCTCTGGTTCGGCGCCGCCGCCGGTATCGCTCTCGTCGGGCGCGGGCAGCGCTCGCGGCGCGCCGCCCTGCGCGGGGTGGCGTCGCTGGCCGTGGCGTCGGCCGCGATCAACACCGTCGGCAAGCGCTCCGTACAGCGCCGCCGGCCCGTCCTGGACGCCGTGCCGGTGATAAGGCAGCTGAAGCGGCAGCCGATCACCACCTCGTTCCCGTCCGGGCACGCGGCGTCGGCCGCCGCCTTCGCCACCGGAGTCGCCCTGGAGTCGAAGGGCTGGGGCGCGGTGGTGGCGCCGCTCGCGTTCTCCGTCGCGGCGTCCCGCGTCTACACGGGCGTGCACTACCCGAGCGACGTCCTGGTGGGGGCCGCGCTCGGGGTGGGGGCGGCGTTCGCGGTACGTGGCCTGGTGCCGACCCGCTCCCAGCTGCCGTCGCCCGGCCGTCCGCACGCGCAGGCGCCGGCCTCGCCGGAGGGCGAGGGCATGGTGATCGTGGTCAACCGGGCGTCGGGCTCGTCGGACTCCGCGGGCGCGCTGCACGACGCGCTGCCGCTCGCGGAGTTCGTGGAGTGCGATCCCGAGGAGGTGAACACGGAGCTGGAGAAGGCGGCGGAGCGCTGCGCCGCGCTCGGCATCGTCGGCGGTGACGGCACGGTCAACCGCGCAGCGGTGGTCGCCGCCCGGCACGGGCTGCCGCTGGCGGTGTTCCCCGGCGGCACTCTGAACCACTTCGCGTACGACCTGGGGATCGAGGAGTTCCAGGACACGTGCCGCGCGATGGCGGCGGGCGACGCCGTCCGCGTCGACCTCGGGCGGTTCACCGGACCCGACGGTGTGAGCGGCCACTTCCTCAACACCTTCAGCCTGGGCGTCTATCCGGAGCTGGTGCGGGTCCGGGAGCACTGGTCGCCGCGGATCGGCGGCTGGCCCGCCGGGGTCGTGGCGGCGGTGAAGGTGCTGCGCGGCCAGCATCAGTTGGAGGCGGAGTTCGAGGGCCGGCGGCGGTCGCTGTGGATGCTGTTCGCCGGGAACGGCATCTACCAGCGCTTCGGGTTCACCCCCGGCCACCGGCTCGATCTCGCGGACGGTCTGCTGGACGTCCGGGTCGTGCACGGCGGGAGCTTCCCGAGTCTGCGGCTGCTGGCCGCCGCGGCGGCGGGGCCGCTGAGCCGGTCGCCGGTGCACGCGGCGGAGCGGATGCGGCGCGTACGGATCACGGGGATCGCGCCCGGTACGCCGCTGGCCTTCGACGGCGAAGTGGCCGAAGCACCGGCCGAGTTGACCCTCGACAAGGGGAACGAGGCGCTGACCGTCTACCGCCCGCGCGCGTTCCAGTGACCGCCGCGCGTCCGCCCGCCGAGCCGGGGACCGCCGCACGTACGACCGCCGGGCCTGCGACCGCCGCGCATATCGGTGGCGGGGCCGGCGGTCCGGGACGCAGGATCATGGACATGGACTCCGCACCCCCTCCCTCCGTCGAACCCTTCCTCGAAACCGCGCGGCTGCGGCTGCGTGACTGCGTCGAGGCCGACCTCGGCCGGCTCCTCGCGCTGGACAACGACCCCGGCGTGAAGCGCTTCATCGACGGCGGCGTGCCCGCCGCACCCGAGACGTTCCGTGCCGAGGCCCTGCCCCGGCTGCTCGGGCGCGGCTTCTGGGCGGCCGAGGAGCGGTCCACGGGCGAATGGCTGGGCTGGTTCGAGCTGAGGCCGCTGAACGACGCCGGCTGGGAGGTGGTGGAGCTGGGGTACCGGCTGCACCGGGCCGTGTGGGGACAGGGGTACGCGACGGAGGGCGCCCGCGCGCTGGTCCGTAAAGCCTTCACCGAGCTGGGCACCGAGCGGGTCACGGCGAACACGATGACGGTCAACGTGGGCTCGCGCCGGGTCATGGAGAAGGCCGGGCTGAGGTATCTCCGTACGTACGTCGAGGAGTGGCCGGAGACCATCGAGGGCTCGGAGCAGGGGGATGTGGAGTACGCGCTCACGCGTGAGGAGTGGCGGCTCACGGCTTCCGGATGACCCACGCCGGTCACCCGGTCCGGTAACCCACACTGGACCATATCGCGAGACACGGGTCTCATATTCCGACATCGCGGCGTACCGTGACGGCACCACTTCACCCCGAGGGAGTCCGGATCATGCCGAGAGAGACCGCCGTCTACACCCACGGCCACCACGAGTCGGTCCTGCGTTCGCACCGCTGGCGCACGGCGGCGAACTCGGCGGCGTATCTGCTCCCCGAACTCCGTTCCGGACTCGATGTGTTGGACGTCGGCTGCGGTCCGGGCACCATCACGGCCGACCTGGCGGCGCTGGTGGCGCCTGGCACGGTGACCGCCGTGGACGCGGCGGCGGACGTGCTGGAGCGGGCCGGGGAGGCGGTCGCGGCGCGCGGCCTGGACAACGTCCGGTTCGCGGTCGCCGACGTCCACGCGCTGGACTTCCCGGACGACTCCTTCGACGTCGTCCACGCCCACCAGGTGCTCCAGCACGTCGGGGACCCCGTACAGGCGCTGCGCGAGATGCGCCGGGTGTGCAGGCCCGGGGGCGTCGTCGCGGCACGCGACAGCGACTACGGCGCGTTCACCTGGTACCCGGAGTCACCGGCGCTGGACGGCTGGCAGGAGCTGTACCGCCGGGTCGCCCGCGCCAACGGCGGCGAACCCGACGCGGGCCGCCGGCTCCGCGCCTGGGCCCGGAGCGCGGGCTTCGCGGACCCGGACATCACGTCCACGGCGGGGACGTGGTGCTTCGCGACGCCGGAGGAACGCGCGTGGTGGAGCGGCCTGTGGGCGGAGCGGACGACCGCGTCGGTGTACGCGGAACTGGCGGTACGCGGCGGCCACGCGGACGAGGAACGGCTCACCGGGATCGCGGCGGCGTGGCGCGCGTGGGGCGCCGACCCCGACGCGTGGTTCATGGTCCCGCACGGTGAAGTCCTGTGCCGGGTTTGAGGGTTGGTTCCCCCGGGTTCATGGTCGCGGGGAACGGTGCTTCGATACCCTCACCGGTATGGAAATCCTGGGAACCACGCTGCGCATCTGCGTCGACGACCTGGAGACCTCGGTCGCGTTCTACGAACGACTGACCGGTAGCCCCGCGCTCCGTTTCGAGCGCGGCGGGGTCTCCGTCGCCGCCGTCAGTTGCTTCCTGTTGATGAGCGGTCCCGCCGAGGAGATCGAGGTGCTGCGCAAGGTCACCGCCACGATCGCCGTCAAGGACGTCGACGAGGCGTACGCCGCGCTCACCGGCGTCGGCGCCCAGGTCCTCGCGGGCCCGGTCCCCACCCCGGCGGGCCGCAATCTGATCGCCGTGCACCCGGACGGTTCGGTCTTCGAGTACGTGGACCGCAACCCGGTCCAGAGCGGCTGACGCGGCGCGGCGTGTCGGCGAAGTCCCTCCCGGCCGAGGCGCTTTGGCGCGCGCCGACGAGCCGCAGCACCGACGCGCCGCAGCGCCGACAAGCCGTCAGCCACCCGCCCGCGCGACCCGGCCGAGGACGAAACCGCCCCCGGCCGGGCCCCGTCGAGGTCCCCGTTCAGTCCCCCGGCCGCATCCGGTAGTCGTACGCCGCCGGCAGCGGGTCGTCCGTCAGGGACGCCCACACCTCGTTCAGCGTCTCCGCGCCCTCCCGCAGGTCCGCCACCTCGAAGCCCGCGTCGAACAGCGCGCGGGCCGCCGCCTTCTCGCCCTCGGCGAGCAGCAGTTGGGCCTCCACCAGCCGGAACGCGCCGCGCTGCCGGATCGCTTCCGGGAGCCGGTCGAAGACACGGCGCGCGTCGCGCTCGCGGTCGACGGCGAGCAGCGCGGCGATCGCCTCGCGTGCCAGCGCCGCCGTGGCCGCCGTCCAGGACTCGCCGTCGTTGTCCTCCCGCTCCCGGCAGAGGTCGTCGAACGCCTCCGCGTACTGGTCGGCCGCCCGCTCCGGGTTGCCGCCCTCCCGGTCGGCGACGGCCAGGCAGCGCAGCAACGGCCAGCGGGACGAGGCCAGTTTGAGGCCGCGTTCCCAACTCCGCACCGCCTGGGCCAGATCGCCCGCGTGCCACTGCGTGACACCGAGGTGGTACTCGGTCAGCGGCTCGGCGGGCGCCGTCTCCAGCATGTCGCGCCAGTGCGGGGCGACGAGCGTCGGCCCCGGCGGCTCGGCCTGCCGCGCCTTCGGGAACGTGCCCTGGGTGAACAGCTCGACCCACGGCTCCTGTTGACCGCCGAGCATGGACTCGTCGAACGGTGTTCCGGGCAGCTCGTACCCGCCTCTCATCGTGCCGCGCATCACTTCGAGCGCGCCCCAGCCCGAGCCGGTGGCGAGCCGTTCGCCGGGCTCGGTGTCCGCGTGCGGCAGCCACGCCTCGTACGCGGCGTCGACGTCCGCGCGGGGCAGGGCGCGCTCCAGCCGGTCCTCGACCTCGGCGCGGGCCGCGCCCCAGTCGGCGCCGTGGACGGTGGCGGGGTCGGCTTCGAGCGGACCGTACGACTCCAGCCAGCTGAAGTCCTCGTGGCCGTCGAGCTTGACGTGTTCGAGCTGGGTACGGGCGAGCCCGGCCTGGATCTCGGCGTAACCGGGGGTGCCCGGTTCGGTGAGCCACTGCTGCCAGCGCCGGCCGCCGCGCCCGGCACCCCAGAGGAAGAGCTTGCGTCCGCCCAGGAGGTCCGTGGACGTCTGGACCAGCCCGTGGCCGTCCGCGTCGAGCGAGGTGATCCACTTCCGGGCGGCGCGGGGGACCTCGTAGAAGTAGTCCGCGGGGTGTTCGCCGCGCAGCGGGTACGTGCGGTCGACGCCGGCGTACTCGGGCACCGGGACCCGGCGCAGGCTCCGTTCGTACCCGAAGTGCCACGCCTCCTCGGCGGGCGCGAGGACGCGGGTGTGCTCGTCCTCGGGGACGGCGATGTTGGACCACCAGTAGACGGGCGCGGGCCCCTGGTGCGGATTGCGTATCCGGACGCCCACGTGCAGGAAGTCGGAGTCGTCGGGCAGCCACAGGTCGACCTGGAACGGCAGGCCGCGCAGTGGCTCCCACTCCCAGAGCCGGACCATCTCGCCGCCGTCGGGCGCGGGGACCAGCGCGGCGTTCATGGGGGCGCAGGAGAGTGTGGTGTGGCCGGTGGCGCCGATGTTCCACTCGATGCCGCCGGAGAACCAGGCGCCGTTGAGCGCGAAGTCGGCGGGCTGGAACACCGGGTTGCGGTACAGCAGTTCGCGGCCGGTGGGCTTGTGGTGCAGGGAGTGGACGCGCCCGCCGAGACCCGGCAGGACGGTGGCCCGCAGCCGGTCGTTCTCGATGACGATCGTGTCGATGCCGGTGGGCTCGCGGTCGCGTCCGTAGCCGTCGAGGATCCGGACCGGCAGCAGGGTGCGCAGGGGCTCGTACCCGATCTGGCGCGCCATGTCGCGGGGCAGGTCCCGCTTGGCGCGTTCGTCGATGGAGTGCGTCTCGTCGAGCGGCCGGAGCGCGGGCAGGGGGTTCTCCGGCCCCAAGGGGGCGGCAGGCAGGGTCAGTACGGCACGTCGCACGCTCGTGGCCACAGGCAAACCTCGCTTCGCTCGCGGGGGCCGCCGGCGGCTCGGTTGGCCGGCGCGCACCCGATGACCATGGAACACGGTCGAGTGCGCGCCGAACAGAGCACCCAGGGGTCAGTCTTGGGTGAAGGCCGCCACAACGATGTCCGCGAGGAGGGCCCCGGCGGTGCCGTCGGGGTCGAGGTCGGGGTCGTAGATGGTCAGGTTGAGACCGACGCAGCGCTCCGAGCGCACCAGGACCCGCAGCAGCGACTCCAGCTCGTCGGGGAGCAGTCCCCCGGCGTCCGGGGCGTCGACGGCCGGCATCACCTCGGGGTCGAGCACGTCCGCGTCGAGATGCACCCAGAAGCCGTCGGTGACGGGCGTCTCCAGGGTCTGGAGTACGGCGCCGGCGAGGTCGGCGGCGCCCCATTCGCGGAACTCGCCGACGGAGACGGTGGGGATCCGCAGCCGGGCCAGTTCCGCGCGGTCCTCGTCCTCGTCGCGGATGCCGAAGAGCCGTACGTCCTCGTCGCGGACGTACGGGCGCAGCCCCTCGATGTCGCTGAGGTCGCTCTGGCCGCGTCCGGTGGCGATGGCCAGCTCCTCGCCGCCCGCCGCGCCGACGGACGGGGAGTTCCCGAGGTGCCGGAAGTCGGCGGAGCCGTCGATCGCGGCGATGCCGTACCGGCCGAGCCGCCGCAGCGCGAGCGAGGCCCCGAGCTGGATGGAGCAGTCGCCCCCGAGGACGAGCGGGAAGTCACCGGCCCGCACATGGCGTTCGATCCGGTCGGCGAGCCGGGGGGTGTACGCGGCGATGGCGGCGGCGTTGAAGACGCCGTCGCCTTCCTTCCAGTCGCCCCGGTCGTAACGGGGCGGGACGACGACCCCGCCCTCGAAGGCGCCGAGCCGTTGCAGGATGCGCTGTTCGCGCATGGCGCCGGCGAGCTTGTAGCAGCCGGGGACGGTGCCGGGTGCCGGGGGCCGCAGGCCGAGGTTGGAGGGAGCGTCGATCACCACGATATTCCGCATGCGGTCCATCCTCGGCGTCGTACTCTCGTTCTTCAAACAGGATCTTCCGGAAGAGGGCGGCACACCCATGACCACGCAGCACACGTACCGGGTGATCGTGCGCGGGACCTTCTCGGCGCTGACGGACGAGGCGCGTGCGGGGTTGCTCGACGAGGTCGAGGAGCACGGGCTGAGCCAGATGCGGTTCACACCCGAGGGCTCGCTCACGTACGACCGGGTGCTCAAGCACTTCTCGTACCGCTTCGTGGTCGTGTCCGACGCGGCCGACGGCGAGGAGATGGCCGCGGCGCTCGCCGAGGACCGGGCGGAGACGTCGCTGAAGGCGCTCGCCGGGGGTGTGGGGGTCGGCTTCGGGGAGCTGCGGTCGACGGTGACGGACATGGACACGATGAAGATCAACCGAAAGGGCCGCTGATACCTCCGGCTGATGGGCACAGCACCACTCAGGTCAGCGCCGGCACGTCCAGGGTGAGGGTCGCGGTGGCGGACGTCGCCTCCAGGAGGGCCGGGACGCCCAGTGGCACCGTCAGGTTCGTCGGGCCGTGGCCGAAGCCCAGCTCCTCCACGATCGGGACGCCGAGTCCGCCGAGGCGGTCGAGCATCAGGGCGCGTACGGACTCGTACGGGCCGCAGCCCGCCCAGGAGCCGAGCGCGATTCCGGCGACGCCGTCCAGCCAGCCGGAGCGCAGGAGTTGGGTGAGGATCCGGTCCAGTCGGTACGGCTCCTCCTCGATGTCCTCGATCAGCAGCAGGCCGCCGGCGGCGGAGGGGCGGGCGTGCGGGGTGCCGAGGTCGGCGGCGAGGAGGCTGACGCAGCCGCCGAGGGTGATGCCCCGGGCGCGGCCGGGGACCAGGGCCCGTGCGGTGGCCGGGCCGATGGTCCGGGCCGTGTCGGGTTCGAGGAGCGTCGCGCGCAGCGACTCCTGGGTGGCGGGGTCCTTGAGGAAGGTCAGGGCGGCGACCATGGGGCCGTGCAGGGTGGCGACGCCCGCGCGTACCGCGAACGCCTCGTGCAGCGCGGTGATGTCGCTGTAGCCGACGAAGGGCTTGGGCGCCGCCGCGCGCATGGCGTCCCAGTCGAGCAGGTCGACCATACGCTGGACTCCGTAGCCGCCGCGCGCGCACAGGACGGCTTCGACGGTCGGGTCGCACCAGGCGTCCTGGAGGTCGTGGGCGCGTGCCTCGTCCGTCCCGGCGAGATACTCCAACTCCCGGTGTCTGTCGAGGACATGGGGTGCCACGACGGGATCGAGGTCCCAGCCGCGCAGGATGTCCAGGCCCGCTTCGAGGCGGTCGGCGGGCAGTCGGCCGCTGGGGGCGACGACGGCGACCTTCGCGCCGGGCCGCAGCCGGGGCGGGCGGATCAGGGACTCCAGGGAGTCCGGAGAGTCTGCGGACGTCACTTCTTCAGCTCCAGCGGCGGGACGTCGGGGCGGTCGATCCCGAACGTCTGGGCGTACAGGGACAGTTCGGCCTCCAGCGCGCGGACCATCGTGTCCGCCCTGCGGAAACCATGGCCCTCGCCCTCGAAGGCGATGTACGCGTGCGGGATGCCGCGCCCGGCCAGTTGGTCGAGGAAGCGTTCGCACTGGACGGGCGGGCAGATCACGTCGTCCAGCCCCTGGAGCAGCAGGAACGGCGCGGTGATCTCGTCGACGTGGTTGATCGGGGAGCGGTCGCGGTAGCGGCCGGGCACCTCGGCGAAGGGGCCGACCAGCGACTCCAGATACCGCGACTCGAAGTCGTGCGTCCCGTCGGTGGCCCAGCTCGACAGGTCGAGGATCGGGTAGATGACGGTGCCGCACGCGTAGACGTCGGTGCCGGTGAGCGACGCGGCGCTGGTCCAGCCGCCCGCGCTGCCGCCCCGGATCGCGAGGCGCGCGGGGTCGGCGGTGCCCTCGTCGGCGAGGGCGCGGGCGACGGCCGCGCAGTCCTCGACGTCGACAACTCCCCATTGTTCACGCAGCCGTTCGCGGTACGCGCGTCCGTAGCCGGTGGAGCCCCCGTAGTTGACCTCGGCGACGCCGATGCCGCGCGAGGTGAAGTAGGCGATCTCCAGGTCGAGTACGAGCGGGGCGTGGCTGGTGGGTCCGCCGTGCGCCCACACGACGTACGGCGGCAGTTCGTCGCCGGGCGCGCTGTGGCCGGGGCTGTGCGGCGGGTAGATGTGGGCGTGGATCTCGCGGTCGTCGGGGCCGGTGAACATACGGATCTGCGGCTCGGGGTAGTACACGGGATCGACCGGGTCGTCGTGCGCCGAGCCGATGACCCGGGCCCGTCCGGTCGCCGTGTCCAGCTCCACGATCTCGTACGCGCTGCGCGGGCTCGCGCCGACGCCGATCACGCGGGTGTCCCGGACGGCGAGGGTGGCGGCCCATTCGGTCCAGGGCCCCGCCGCGTCGGCGAGCTGGCCGGTCTCGGGGTCGAGTATGCCGAGCGCGGTGGCCCCCTTTCCGTGGACGACGGCGACCATGCCGTCGGCCATGGGCCGGAACCACTGGAGGCCGATCTTCCACAGCGGTCCGCCGAACTCCTCCTCGACGGCCGGGCTCAGCCGGGCGGGCGGGGAGACGCCGGCCGGCGCCGAGGAGTCGAGCCGCAGCCGGTTCAGCTGCCACCAGTCGCCGGGGTCGGAGACGTACAGGAGCGAGCCGTCGAACGCCCAGTCGGCCTGCGCGACGGACTCGGCCGGACCGCCCGCCACCGTGCGTACCGCCGTGAAGGTGCCCGCCTCCGTGATGTCGGCGAGCAGCAACTCCGTGCCGTCCCACGGCATTCGGGGGTGGTCCCAGGCGATCCACGCGGCGTGCCGGCCGTCCGGCGAGACACGAGGTCCGGTGACGAAGTGGTGCCGGTCGTCGGAGAGTTCACGTACCGCCGTACGGTCGTCGGCGGCCGAACCGTCCAGCGGTACGGCGGCGACGACGCGGCGTACGTCGGTGGGTGCCTCGCCGGTGAACTCCTCCAGGACGCACCAGACTTCGCCGCTGTCGAGTCGCAGCTGCGGGTCGGCCCAGCGCAGGGAACCGGTCTGCCGGCCGTCCGGGGGCGGGGCCGGAGTGAGCGGGCGCGGCTGCGCGTCGCCGTCCGGCTCGTACGCGTACAGCCGCTGGTCCGGGAAGTGCGCGAAGACGACGAGGGTCGTGCCGTCGGCGCGTACCGCCCCGTCCCAGGGCCTGCCGCCGTACTCGATGACCCGGCTGCGGACGTTCCACGGGGCGGGCAGAACCGATTCCTCCCGGCCGTCCGCCCGGCCGCGCACGAGCGCGCGCCGGCCGCCTTCCGTGGGACGCGGCTCCGTCCACCACACCTCGTCGCCGACGGTGGCGACATACTCCGGCCGCCCGTCGTGCGAGGCGGCCAGCGCGGCGTCGACCGGTGACGGCCATGAGCCGTACGGTGCGATCTGCGGCATGTCCAACTCCCCTACGCGGACTGGAGATAGTGGTCGAGGACGCGGACTCCGAAGTGCAGGGCGTCGACCGGGACCCGCTCGTCCACGCCGTGGAAGAGGGCCTGGTAGTCGAAGTCGGCGGGCAGCTTCAGCGGCGAGAAGCCGTAGCCGGTGATGCCGAGGCGGGAGAACTGCTTGGCGTCCGTACCGCCCGACATGCAGTAGGGCACGACGTGCCCGGCCGGGTCGAACCGCTCGACGGCCGCGCGGAGTTTGGCGTACGTCGGGGAGTCGACCGGGGCCTGGAGGGCGACCTCGCGGTGGTGGAACTCCCAGTCGACGTCGGGTCCGGTCAACTCGTCCATCGTGGCGCGGAATTCGTCCTCGCCGCCCGACAGCATGCGTCCGTCGACATAGGCGACGGCCTGACCGGGGATCACATTGACCTTGTAACCGGCCTCCAGGACCGTCGGGTTGGCGCTGTTGCGTACGGTCGCCGCGACCAGGTCGGCGGCCGGGCCGAGCTTGGCGAGCAGTTCGTCGGCGTCGAAGTGCTCGGCCTCGACGTCGGCGTCGATGTCGTGGAGCGCGGCCAGCTCCTTGAGCGCGGCGCGGACCGTCGGGGTGAGCCTGAGCGGCCATTCGTGGTCGCCGATGCGGGCGACGGCCGCGGCCAGCCTGCTGACCGCGTTGGCGCGGTTGACCTTGGAGCCGTGGCCCGCCCTGCCGTGCGCGGTGAGCTTGAGCCAGCCGGTGCCGCGCTCGCCCGCCCCGATCGGGTAGAGCGCCATGCCGGGCCCGGCGTGGAAGGTGAAGGCCCCGGACTCGCTGATGCCCTCCGTACAGCCCTCGAACAGCTCCGGGTGGTGGTCGGCGAGGAAGCCGGAGCCGTCGATCGCGCTGGCCTCCTCGTCGGCCGTGTACGCGAGGACGATGTCCCGGCGCGGCCGGACCCCGGACCGGGCCCAGGCGCGGACGACGGAGAGGACCATCGCGTCCATGTTCTTCATGTCGACGGCCCCGCGGCCCCACACGACGCCGTCCCTGACCTCGCCGGAGAAGGGGTGCACGGACCAGTCGGCGGGCTCGGCGGGTACCACGTCCAGATGGCCGTGGACCAGGAGCGCGTCGGCCGTCGGGTCGGTGCCGGGAATGCGCGCGACCACGTTCGTCCGGCCGGGGGTCCGTTCGAGGAGGGTGGGCTCCAGTCCGGCGGCGGCCAGCCGCTCGGCGACGTACTCGGCGGCCGGGCGTTCGTTGCAGTCGCCGTTGCCCCGGTTGGTCGTGTCGATACGGATCAGCTCCGAGGTGAACGACACCACCTCGTCCAGCGCGACCATGTCGATGGCCTCGGCTCGGTCGGTACTCGCGTCCACGGGCGTCATGTCAGGGGACCCCGCTGGCGTCTCGATGGGCGTCATGTCAGCCATACTGCTCCTCCACGGCGGACGAGACGATCGTGGTGACCGCCTTGAACGTGCGAATGCCCTCATACATCGTCTCGCTGGTGTACGCGACACGGCGTTCGCCGCCGCGTACGACTCCGGGTACGACCGTGGCGGCCGCGGAGAGATGCTCGGCGTCGAACTCCAACTCCACGGTGAACGGGCCGCCGTCGGCCGGTTCGTACCGTACGGCCAGCGCCGTCGCCTCCTTGGCCGCGGCGCGGATGTCGGCGGCGGTACGGGCGGGGGTGCGGCAGACCGCGGCGTACCGCGAGACATGGTCCTTCACCGCGACCTTGCGGGCGGCGGGCGCGTAGCCGTCGGCGTCCCGGCAGGTCAGGTCGTCGCCGGTGACGAGGACCACGGGGACGCCGTACTCGGCGACGACATGGGCGTTGAGCAGCCCCTCGCTAGCGCGCTCGCCGTTGAGCCAGACGCCGGTGATGGAGTTGGCGAGATAGGTGTGCGCGAGGACGCCTTCGGTGCCCGCGCCCGTGTGATAGCCGACGAAGGCGATGGCGTCGACGTCACCGTGCTGGACGCCCTCGACCATGCTCAGCGGCTTGTGGCGGCCGGTGAGCAGCTGGGCCCGTTCGTCCAGTTGCTCCAGCAGGAGATTGCGCATGGTCCAGTGCGCCTCGTTGATCAGCACCTCGTCGGCGCCGCCGTCCAGGAAGCCGAGGACGGCGGCGTTCACATCCGAGGTGAACAGGGTGCGGCAGCGCTCCCACTGCGGCGTCCCCGGCAGGACGTCGGCCGGCCAGGTCACACCGGTGGCGCCTTCCATGTCGGCGCTGATGAGAATCTTCACCGGACTTGCCTTCTTCCCAGGTCAGAAGCGTGGAGATAACCAGCTGGCAGCAATTGTCGCAGCGGCGAGTGTAGACCGGCGCGTCGGCGTCGACGCGCCCGCGTCCAAGGCCGTCACCGGGAAGGGGGCGAGGGGGGCGGGGGGCGAGGCGGGGCCAGGTCGTACCCGGCACTCCGGCGGGCCGCGCACCCGGACGGCGTCATGTGTCGGACACGGCCGCGGGCAGCGTCCGCGACCGTCCACCGTCACGTACGGCGTCATGTACGGCGTCACGTCCACCGTCACGTACGGCGATTCCGTTGCCCTTCCAGCAGTTGGACAGCGGCGGTCGCGGCCCGTCGGGCCGCCGCCGGGGCGGTCTTGAAGCCCGCTCCCGACCATCCGGCCGCCACCACCGTGTGCGGCAGGCCGGGCAGCGGGCCCAGCGCCGGCAGTCCGCCGTCGACGAACAGGTCCGTGCCGCTCGATCCCGTGAGCAGACTGGCCTCGGCGAGGAAGGGCAGCCTCGGGGAGAGCCCGTCCCGTATCCACCGCACCTGCTGGTCGTCGGGGATCGTCGCGGGCCCGGCGGGCGCGTTCCACGGGGCCGCCAGCGGGAAGCCGGCCAGCAGCCCGTCGACGCCGTCCGGGCGGGCCCAGGAACCGGTGACGCCGTCGACGATGGTGGGCAGCCGCCGACCGCCCAACTCGAAGATCCCGTACCGGATGAGCTTGCTCGCGGCGGGCCGGTCCGCCGGCCAGCGGTCCCCGAGCAGCGAGGGGGTGGCGCAGCCGGCGGCGACCAGGGCGACGTCGGCACGCAGTTCGCCGTGGGCGGCCGACCGGTCGCCGGCCCGATCGTCGCCGTGGGCCGCCGCCCGGTCGCTCTCCCGATCGTCGCCGCGATCTCCCTCTCCGGCCGCGGACCAGGTCAGTACGGCGGTGCCGCCCGCGTCGGCGGTGAGGGAGTCGACCCGGTGCCTGGGAAGCACCCGTACACCGGCCAGCCGGGCGCGGTCCAGCAGTGCGGCCATGGCCACCGGGCCCCGTACATAGCCCGCTCCCGGCTCCCAGACCGCGCCCGCGAGCCCGGCCGTCCGCAGGTCCGGCCAGCGGGTGTGCAGCCCGGACACGGAGACCATCTCGGCGGATACGCCCAGCTTGTTCAGCTCGGTGACGGAGACCGCGGCCTTTTCCACGTCCGCAGGCCCGAGCAGTACCAGGGCACCGGTGCGGCGGAAACCGTGCGCGGTCGCGAGTTCCGGCCGTCCCCACAGCGCGAGGAACGCCTCGCAGGCGAGGTTCCGCTCACCCTCGTCCAGTTCGAAGGCCCGGACCAGACCGCCGGACACCGCGCTGGCGGACGATCCCGGGGTGCCGTCGTCCACCAGCACCACCGAGGCTCCGGCCTCGGCGAGTTCGGCGGCGGCCGCCCTGCCGACCATGCCGCCGCCGAGTACGGCGAAGTCGTGGTGCTCGGCGGTGGCCGGTCCCGAGGGCCGGGAGAGCGGTCGCCGTGGCCGCACCTGCCAGCCGTGCCGGGGGGTGTCGCCCCGCGGGCCGGTGGGCACGGCCAGTTCACCGCGCACCGTGTCCAGCAGGGCGGCTCCCCGTCGCTCCGGGTGTTTGGCCAGCGCTCCGCCCAGCGCGACGAAGGCCGCAGCCACCCGGGTGGCCCCGCCACCGACCGGCCGGGCCACCACGACGGTCCTGCCGGACGCCGGGAGGTCGCAGTCGTCGGTGAGGATCACCAGTTGTTGGGGAGCGGAGGGCGCGCGGCGCAGCAGACCAGCCATGCCGGCGGGAGTGCCGCACAGCACGACCGCTCCGGGCGATTCGCCGGGGGGCCACTCCTCGTACGCCTCGGCGACCGGCTCGGTGCTGTCCCCCTCGGACACGGTCCCGGTCACGGCCTCCGATACGGTCCCGGCCACGGCTTCGGTCACGCCCCCGGCCCCGGTCCCGGCCGTTCGCGCGATCAGCCGCTCGGCCAACCGCCTGCCGCGTTCACCGCCGTCGTGGAGAACGGCGAGCCGCCGTAGACCTCGTTCCTCGCAGACGCGGGTGATCGCGGCCACCTGACCCCCGTCGGGGGGATACAGCCGCAGGACGGTGTCGTCGCTCGCCGCGGCCGGGCCCGGGCCGGTGGCCAGGGGCAGGAGAACCGGCAGGCCCGCTTTCCGGTAGAGCCGCAGAGCCGCCTCGGACCGCTCCGCGGACTCCTCCTCCGGCAGTGCCGCGACGACCGCGGTGAACCCGCCGTCGGCCACCACCTCTTCCGCGACGGACACGGCGTCGCCGGCCCCGCCCCGATCGTCGAACAGCTCCCAGCGGGTGGCCGGATGCCGGACGGTGGCCGCGGCCTCGACGAACCACTCTCCCCGGGGGTCTCCGGGCACACCCACGGCGCCCACCACCGCGACCCTGGCGCCCTGTCGGTCCGACCGCGTCGAATGCATGTGATTCCTTTCCCATGACGGGATGTGTCTCGGCCGCGCGACGGTGATTCCCGGGCGACGGCGCTCAGTTGTGCGCCGAACGATCGTCGGTCGGCGGGGCGGTGGGCAGATTGGGAGGGCCCGGAGGGCCGGGGGAAGCGGCCGGGCCGGGAGGACCGTCCGGATCCGTCGGCCGTACGGCATCGGTCAGGCCGGCCAGTCGCCTCGCGGCCGGCTCCACCTCGGCGGCGCCGAGACGCCGGTAGATACCGACCGCCCCTCTGATGTCGGCCAGTGCCTCGGTCGGCGCGCCGGTGAGTTCCTTGCACCGGCTGATGCCTTCGAGCGCCCGTCCCTCCTCCAGCGGATTCGGTACCGCGGCGGTGAGCCGCAACGCCTGCTCGTACCGGGCGCGCGCCTCGTCCGCGCCGCCGGACTCGACGAGGAGGTCACCCAAGGCGTTCAGTGCCTCGGCCTCCCCTCGGGCGTCGCCCAGTTCCCGGCGCAGCGAGAGCGAGCGCCGCAGCAGTTCGGTCGCCTCCGGGTACTGCCCGGTGACCGTGCGAACCCTGCCCAGCCACGTGAGGACGTATGCCTCATGCAGATGGTCGCCCAGCCGCCGCAGCAACTCCAGCGCGCGCTCAAGGAGTTCGACTCCCGTCGCGTGGTTCCCGGCCGAGACCTGTGCCCGGCCCAGTTCCGTCAGCGCGTCCGCCTCACCGTGCCGGTCGCCGAGGTCCCGGTAGAGGGCCAGCGCGCGCCCCAACGGCTCGTCGGCGGCGGCGTGCCGGCCGCTGACGATCTCGATGTGGCCCAGTTCGGTCAGCACGTTGGCCTCGCCCTGGCGGGCGCCCAATTCCCAGTAGATGAGCCGGGCCCGGTCCTGGAGCGCCGCGGCGGCCGGATAGTCCCCGGTCCGGAATCGTACGAATCCCAGTCGGCTGAGGACGCCGGCCTCGCCGTGCCGGTCGCCGAGGTCCCAGTAGAGGGTGAGGGCGCGTGCCTGCAGTTCGGCGGCTTCCGGGTAGTCGTTGGTGCGGTATCGGATGAAGCCCAGTTCGGTCAGGGCCTCGGCCTCGCCGTGCCGGTCGCCCAGGCTCCGCTGGAGGGTGAGCGCCTGTCGTTGCGACTCGGTGGCGGCCGGGTACTCGTTGAGCAGCCGGAGCACGCGGCCCCGTACGGTCAGCGCACGGGCCTCGCCGTGCCGGTCGTCGAGTTCGCGGTAGAGGGCCAGCGCGCTCTCTTCGAGCTCCAGCGCCGCCGCGTAGTCGTTGGTCAGCAGCCGTACGGCGCCCAGTGCCGTGAGCGCGCTGGCCTGGCCGTGCCGGTCACCGGCCGCCGCCGCGGCGGCCACCGCGCGCCCCTGGAGGGCGGCGGCCTGCTGCCAGGGGCCCTCCTGATGGAGGAACGCGGTCATGGCCGCGGCCAGTCGGACGACCCGGGCGTGCCGGCCGGTGGTGGCGGCGTGGTCGGCGCACGCGAACAGATTGGCGCGCTCCGCGTGCATCCAGGTCAACGCCCTTTCCCGGGAGGTCAGTTCCTCGTCGAAGGCGGCGGCGCTGCTGGGGGACGGGGAGAGCGAGAGGTGCCGGTCGGCGGCTTCCGCCCGGTGCTGGTAGTGGTCCAGGAGACGCGCGGTGGCGCGGTCGCGGTCCTCCGCCGGGTCGCGGGAGGCCAGCACGCGTGCGTAGGCGCGCACCAGGTCGTGCGGGCGGTAGCGACCCGGCGCCTGCTCGTCGATCAAGTGGTCGGTGTACAGCGCCTCCAGCTCCCGGCGCGCGCGGGCCACGGAGATGTCGTCGAGCGCGGCGGCGGCGCGGGCGTCGATGTCGGGCCCGGGGTGCAGTCCGATCCGGCGGAACAGGCGCTGCCGGTCCAGGGGCAGGTCGCGGTACGACAGCTCGAACGCGGCGGCCACCGTACGGTCGCCGGCGTGCAGTTCGTCGAGCCGGTCCCGTGCCGCGATGAAGTCCGACGCCAACTGGGCGATGCTCCAGGCCGGATGGTGCGCCAGCCGCCCGGCCAGCAACGAGATGGCCAGCGGCAGCCGGCCGCACAGCCGCACCATCTCGTCGATCATGTCGGCGTCGGTGCCGCTGTCGGTGGCCGCGCGGTGGGTGAGGCGCGTGAACAGTTCGGCGGCCTGGCGCTGCGGCAGGATCTCCAGCGACAGCGGCGTGGCACTCTCCATGGCGACCAGCCGACGGCGGCTGGTGACCAGCACCAGACAGTCGCCGATGGCCGGCAGCAGCGGCTCGACCTGCGCGTGGTCGACCGCGTCGTCGAGGACCAGCAGCATCCGGCGGCCGGCCAGGTGGGCGCGCCACAGGGCCGCCCTGCTGTCCAGGTCGACCGGGATCTGCTGCGCGGCCCCGACCACTCCGGCGAGCAGCGCGGCGAGTACTTCCGCGGGCTCCGCCGGGCGCTGCCCCGGGGTGTGGGCATGCAGCCGGATGAACATCTGGCCGTCCGGAAACCGGTCGGCGAGCAGATGCGCGGCGCGGGTGACCAGCGCGGTCTTCCCCACTCCTGGCATTCCGTCCACGGTGCGTACGGTGACGCCACGGGCCGGACCGGCCGCCGCGACGAGCCGGTCCAGCTCACGGTTGCGCCCCGTGAACGCCGTCACGTCACGGGGAAGGGTGCGCAGCGAGGCGACGGCGGACGATGACGACGCCGGCCGTGGCTCGCCCCGCTCGGCGTGCCGGGCGTCGGCCGGCCCGGTCGCGCGCCCACGCTCCGCGGGCTGGGCCTGGTCCAACAGGGTGCGCCAGTAACGTTCGTTGGGTACTTCACCGGCCCAGTGGCTCCACAGCCGGACCAGGGCCCAGACCTGCTCGCTGCTGCCGGGGCTGGGCACCTTCGCGCGCCCGGCGGTGTCCGACAGCCAGTCGCTGACCCGCTGCGCGCTCACCTCCGCGCCGTACTTCCTGACGGCGCGGCCGACCTCCCGCCGGGAGTAGCCCTGGCCCGCGGCACGCCTCGCGGCCCTGGCACGGTTCTCCAAGGCCCGTAACTCCTCGTAGAACGCACGAGCGCGCTGGTCCATCGACTCCCCCATGGCGATGACGGTCCTTGTCCCCGCCCCCGACCGCCGTGTCCGCTGCCCTCGACGGGCACTGCGGGCACACCCTGTGACAAGGAGGTATACGAGGCTTCTGCCCGTAGTGCCCGGTTCAACAGCCTTCCCCGGTGCCGGAGGCCCAACCTCGTTTCAGCGCCCGCTCGTTGTCGTCGGCGGAGCGGCGCACCGTACGAGAAGCCGGGGAGTGGTCATGGAACCGACGAGGTCCACCGCAACGCAGGTCACGGTCCGGAGTTTGCGTGCGGCCGCGCTGTACAGCTTCGTGACGGGAGCCGCCACCGCCGCGGGCACCGGCACCGTCGCGTGGATCGTCTGGTTCCTCCAGAACCGCTGAGCCCGCCGTTGGGCGGGGGTCGGAATAGGCGGCCGGGCGGGGACGGTTGCGGCAGTCATGTCCACCGACCGACGCACCCTCACCAACCCGGCCGCTCTCCACGACCCGGCCCCGTTCGGCTACAGCCACGCCGCCTCGGCCCCCGGCCAACCCGTCTTCATCGCGGGCCAGTACGCCTCCGACGCGACCGGAGCCGCCCTTCCCGGCGACTTCGCCACCCAGGTGGACGCGGCGTTCGACCGGCTGAGATCGGCGCTGGAGGGCGTCGGCCTCGGGTACGAGGACGTGGTCCGCCTCGGCACCTACATCGTCGATCACGACCTCGGCCGGCTGGAGATCCTCGGCAGAGCGCTCCACGCGCGCTTCGGCGACCGCCTCCCGGCCCAGACACTGAGCGGCGTCGCCGCGCTCGCGCTGCCGGGGATGCTGTTCGAGGTGGACGCGGTGGCGGTCCGCCCCTAGGCCCTGTCTTCAAAGTCCCGCCTGGCCTGCGACGCCTGGCACGGCACCTCGCCGCGTTGTCGGAGTCGCCCAAGTACGCCCAGTACGAGGCCGATCCTCCGCCTTGCGATGCACCGCACCAGACGCCGCAGGCCCCGCCCTACGGGCGGACGGCGCTACTTTGAAGACAGGCCCCAGGCCCTGCCGATCTGGCCGGGACGGTGGTGAGCGGAGTGCGCCGGTCGGCGTGTGCGCCGGGGCGAGTGCGCCGGTCGCCTACCGGGCGGGCGGTTCGGGAGGCGGACTCGGCGTGCCGGACGGCGGCGCGTCGTCGTTTGCCGGGCGTACGACCCCGAACGCCGCCGCCCCACCCGGAGGACACCGATGGCCATCCCCGCCCTGGACCACTCGACGACCCGCTACTCCCTCCCGCACGCCTACTGGATGGCCCGCGCGGCCGGGCTGGCCCCGCTGGGCCGGGACGCCATCGAGGCGCAGGCCGCCGCGTGGGGTTTCGACGAGGTGCGGCACTTCGAGTCGACACACCGGATGCCGTTCCCGATCGAGGACACCCAGGCGTACGTGATGGGCGGCGACCGCATGATCGTCGCCGGTTTCCGGGGCACCGAGGTCCTGAAGATCTACGACTGGCTCACCGACGTCAACACCCCGCCCGTCCCCGGACCGGGGAACAGGGGCTTCGTCCACTACGGCTTCCACCAGGCCCTGCGGTCGGTCTATCCCCGGATCCGCGACACCATCCAGGAGCTGCGCACCGACGGGCAGAGTGTCTGGTTCACCGGCCACAGCCTGGGCGGGGCCCTCGCGATGCTCGCGGGCGCCCGCTGGTACTTCGAGGAGCCCCGGCTCCTGCCCGACGGCGTCTACACCTTCGGCCAGCCCCGTACCTGTGAACGGCTCCTCGCCGGACTGCACAACAAGGCGTTCAAGGACCGCTGTTACCGCTTCGTCAACAACAACGACATCGTCCCCCACCTCCCGCCCGAACCGGCGTTCACGCACGTCGACTCGCTCCGCTACTTCGACGCCGACGGCCGGCTCCACGAGTCCCTTCCCCTGACGGCCCGGCTGCTGGACCGGGTCAAGGGACTGAGCGCCGACCTCTTCGCACCCGAGACCGACGCGGTGAAGGACCACCATCTGGCCAACTACCTGGCCGCGTTCGAGAAGAACCTCTCCAACGCCGTTTGAGAGCAGGGGAGTTCCAGCCCGGGGTTGATCTCGTACGCGGCGGCGGGTACGCGGCCGTCGTCCAGGGGCGGGGTGGGAATCGCGTGACCTCAGCCGGCCGCCAGGACGAACCATCGGGCCGGCAGGTCGATCCGGGTGCCGTCGGCCAGGTACTCCGTCTGAGGCAGCGTGGTGTCCCCGCTGTCGATGATCCGCAGGCCCGCCTCGCCCAGCAGCCTCGGCACCTCGTCGTCGGCGGCCCCGGCCGGCCTCAGGCCGTGGTCGAAGACCCGGCGCAGCTTCGCGGGCGGCCCGCCGGGGGACTCGACGGCCCGCTGGAACAGCGTCTTCGAGCCGGAGGTCAGCTCCACGACGAACGCCCGGCCGCGCGCCCCCAGCAGCGCGGCCACCGCTCCGGCGACGGCGGGCCGGTCCTGCGGTTCGCTCTGGTGGATGACGGCGCGCATATAGACGTGGGTGTCACCGATCCGCTCCGACAGTGCCCGGACCGCCTCGTGGTCCACGAGGCTGAGCTGTTCGAACTCGGCCACCTTCTCGGTGTCGGCCCGCCTGGCGTGCTCTATCGCCGCGTGCGAGAGGTCCACACCGACCGCGTGGGCGAAGCGGGTGGCGAGATAGCGGGTCTGGGTGCCGTTGCCGCAGCCGAGGTCGACCACGGGCAGCGCCGGGTCGGCGTGCGGCAGCAGGATCTCGCAGTGCGGTACGGCCGTGAGGGAGGGGTCGGAGTCCCAGATCGCCTCGCCCGGTGCGTCGGACGTGTCGCGCCAGTAGCTTTCCCACGAATCCCGGTAGCGCTCCGACACACCCATCTGCGTCCTCCTCAATATGCGCCCGCGAGAGGCGAATTGACGACGCGTCAGCTCCGCGTCATGCGCGAACCCTTTCCCCCCAGAGTCTGTTCGAACCACACCGTCTTGCCCCGCGCCGTGCTGCTGCTCCCCCAGCCGCGGGCCAGCCGGCTCACCACCCGCAGTCCCCGCCCGAATTCGTCGTCGGCCGTCGCGCCCAGCAGGCTCGCGGGGGCCGGCTCGTCGTCGGAGACCTCGCAGAGCAGGGCGTCGTTGCGGACCAGCCGCAGCCCGACGTGGCGGATGCGGGCGTGCCGTACGGCGTTGGTGACCAGCTCGCTGACCATCAGCTCCGCGCTCTCCACGGCCTGTGGCAGATCCCAGTCGTACAGCTTGCCCCGCACCAGGCGCCGGGCCCGTGCGACCTCGCGCGGGTCGAGGGCCAGTTGCCACTCGGCGACGTCACCGTCCGGGATGCCGTTCAGCCGGGCCATCAGCAGCGCCACGTCGTCCTTGCGTCCGCCGTGGGTGTTGAGCGCGCGGATGATGGTGTCGCAGGCGTGGTCCATGGAGGCCGCGGGATGCGCGGCCGACTCGCAGAGCGCCGCCAGGCCCGCGCCGATGTCCTGGCCGCGCACCTCGACCAGGCCGTCGGTGCAGAGCACCAGCCGGTCGCCGGGGCGGACCCGTACGGTCGCGGTCTCGAACGGCACTCCGCCGACACCGATGGGAGCGCCGGTCGGCAGGTCGAGCAGTTCGCTGCGGCCGTCGGCGGCGCGGACCACGACGGGCGGGATATGTCCGGCGTTGGCGATCTGCAGCTCCGAGCGGATGGGGTCGTACACCGCGTAGAGGCAGGTCGCCAGATAGTTCTCGCCCAGGCGCTGCGCCAAGTCGTCCAGGTTGCGCAGCAGTTGGGCGGGCGGCATCTCCATGGTCGCCATCGTCTGCACGGCGGTACGCAACTGGCCCATCATCGCCGCCGAGTTGAGCCCGTGGCCCATGACGTCGCCCACGACGAGCGCGGTACGTGAGCCGGGCAGTTTGACGGAGTCGAACCAGTCGCCGCCGATCCGGCCGAGGCGGGCGCCGGGCAGATAGCGGGTGGCGATGTCGCAGCCCGCCATGCGTGCGGCGACCTGCGGCAGCATGCTGTCCTGGAGGGTGTCGGCGACATTCTCCTGATACGTGTACATCCGGGCGTTGTCGAGTACGAGACCGGCCCTGGCGGCCAGTTCGGCGCCGGTGGTGCGGTCCATGTCGTCGAAGGGCTGCCGGCCCTGACGGCGCATCAGCACCATGAAGCCGAGGACCACGTCGCGCGCCTTGAGCGGCACGAGCAGCATGGAACGGTTGTTGATGAGCGGGCGCAGGTCGCGCTTCTCGAACTGCGCGGAGATCCGGTCGCCGTCCTCCTCGCTGAGCCGCGGGATGAGGACGGGCTCACCGGTGACCATGCACTGGAAGAACGGGGTGTGTTCGGGGAAGGCGATGGCCTCGCCGACCGGCACGGTGTCGTCCCAGCGGCCCGGTTCGTCGTTGTGCTCGACCCAGACCCGGTGCCAGATGGTGGTCACGTCGGGCCGGCCGGTGGGGAAGCCCTCACCGGCCAGGACGGCGGCGCGCAGATGGGTGCCCGCGAAGTCGGCGAAGCGGGGCACGGCGGCGCTGGTGACCTCGCGGATGGTGCGGGACAGGTCGAGGGAGGAGCCGATCAGTCCGCTGACCTCGTTCAGGAACTCCAGCCGCTCGCGGACCGCGGCGTATTCGAGGTCGAGTTCGGGCGCGGGCGCCGCCGCGAACGCGGGCCGGTCGTCGGGCTGGTGACCGGCGTGGTGGTGTACGGGGTCGGAGCCGGGGCCTGCGGGCTCCTTCGTACCGTACGCGCGGCCCGGCCGGCCGGGGGCACGGCGCGGCACGCCCCAGTCGGGAGTGACCGGCACCCGGTCGTGATGGCTGAACTCCAGCACCGGATAGCCGAGTTCGAGGACCTGGGCGACGATGCGCTCCGCGTCCGCGACGCTCATGTTCGGCAGGATGTGCGGGAGTTGGCCGGCCAGCGACTCTGCGTCCGGGAATTCGGTGTGCAGCGAGAAGCTCGGCGCGATCCGTGTGCTGTCGGCGCCGGCGTCGATACGGAACTGGGCGACGTCCGCGGCGAGTACGAGATGGCGGCCGGGTCCGGGACCTGCCAGCGGATAGGCCCACCACAGCACGTCGAGCCGGGGGCGCCCCTCGTCGGAGAGCCTCGCCCGGCCGGCGGTGGGGTAGGAGCTGCGCCCGTGCAGCTCCGGACCCAGCTCGTCGTACCCGTCGTACCCCTCGTCGTACGCGTCGTTGGCGCCGTTGACCCGACCCGTCCGGTCCTCGGTGAGTGCCCCGGAGACCGGCATCAGATCGCCCGCCGGCTGCCCGACCGCGTCTTCCTTGGAATGGCCGAAAAGCCGCCGTGCGCCGCTCGACCAGTGCGACACGAGGCCGTCGGCGTCCACGACGACCACCGCAAGCGGAATCCGGCCGGTCACGGCGCGCTGCCGCCGTGACCGGAGCGGCGGAGTGCCACTGTCCATGGGTGGAAGGCTCCTTCCCCGCCGCCGGGATCTGCGGCTGTGCACCCACGGTACGGCTCCGAACACGCAATGCGCCGGGCAATGAACTAATAGGTCGTGCGCCCGCGCACGCCCAAAAGTTGACTGAAATTCAGTCAGTAGTCGGCTCAGTCCTCGTGCCCCAACTGCAGGTCCCTTTCGGTGCGTCCGCCACCCGCCATCCGCAGGACCGTGGCCACCGGCGGATAGCCCGCGGCGATCACCGTGTACTCGCCCGACGACAGGTCGACGAAGCGGAATGTCCCGTCCGCGCTCGTCGTGAGCGTGTCGACGACATTTCCCGCCGCGTCGAGCAGGGTGACGCGCGCGTCCTCGACCGGACGGCCGCCCCCGGCCCGTACGGTGCCGCGCAGCACCGCGCCGCCGGCCAGTTCGATGTCCTGCCGGGTCTCGCGCGACGCCTGGACGCTGACGAGGAGCGCGGCGGGCCGGAAGGCGGGCGCGCTGGCCGCGAGGGTGTACTCCCCCGCCACCAACTCCGAGATGACATAGCTGCCTTCGCGCCCGCTGCGGGTCGAGGCGACGACATCACCGCGTACGTCGGTGAGGGTGACGGCGGCGTCGCGCACGGGTGTGCCGTCGGCGGTCAGTACGGCGCCGGCGAGGCGTCCGGCGCCGCCGAGGACCACGTCCAGCTCGACGGGGCGCTCGCCCACGGTGACGGTGACCGCCTGCGGCTGGTGTCCGCCGGCCGCGGCGATCATCACGTACGAACCGGCTCCCGGCACGCTCAGCGCGTACCGCCCGTCCTCGCCGCTGGCCCCGCGCCCGATCTGGCTGCCCTGTACGTCGATGAGGGTGAGGGCGGCGCGCGGGACGGTGGTGCCGTCGTGGTGCTGGACGACGCCGCAGACGGGGACGCCCGGGGTGTACGCGGGCGACGCTGCGGCCGCGCCGTTCGCGGGGACGGAGACGGAGACGGACGTCTGAGCCGGGGACGGGGCGGCGCCGCGGGCGGCCGGGACGGCGGTGGACTCGGCGGCGGAGGCGTTGTGGGACACCAGCGGTTTCTCCTTGAGGAAGAAGGCGATGAGCAGGCCGAGCAGGAGCACCGGCACGAGGTAGAGGAAGATCCGCGGCATCGCGTCCGCGTACGCCTGGATGTAGCCGTCCCGCAGCGCGGGCGGCATCGCGTGCACCATCTGCGGCGTGATGGATTCGGCGCTCGGCAGCCCGGCCCCGGCCGGGATGCGGTCGGCGAGGGCGTCGGTGAGCCGGTCGGCGAAGAGCGTCCCGAAGATGGCGGCGCCGACACTGCCGCCGATCTGCCGGAAGTAGGTGTTGGCGCTGGTGGCGGTGCCCAGGTCGGTGGGCTGGACGGAGTTCTGCACGGCGAGGATCAGCACCGGCATGACCAGGCCGACGCCGACGCCGAGCACGGCCTGCCAGACGCTGTATTCGAGCCGGGAGGTGTCGGTCTCCAGCCGGGACAGCAGCCACATGCCGACGGCGGAGATCCCGGCGCCGAGGATGGGATAGATCCGGTAGCGGCCCGTACGGCTGATGAGTTGGCCGGAGACCACGGAGGCGACGACGATGCCGCCCATCATCGGGATCATCAGCAGACCCGACTCGGTGGCCGACGCGCCGTCGACCATCTGGAGGAAGGTCGGCAGATAGCTGGCGGCGCCGAAGAGCGCGACGCCGATGACCGCGCCGACGAGACTGGTGACGTTGAAGATCGAGTCACGGAACAGCCGCAGCGGGATGATCGGTTCGGGCGCGAAGTGTTCGACGACCACGAACAGGACCGCCGATACGACGGCGCCGGCGGCGAGGCCGAGGATGACGCGCGAGCCCCACTCGTGCTCCGTACCGCCCCAACTGGTCAGCAGCACCAGGCAGGTTGACGCGGCGGCGAGCAGCGCGGCGCCCATGATGTCGATCCGGGCCTTGCTGCGGGGCTTGGGGAGCTTCAGCACGGCGGTGACGACGGCGAGCGTGACGAGTCCGAACGGGACGTTGAAGTAGAAGCACCAGCGCCAGGAGACATGGTCGGTGAAGAAGCCGCCGAGCAGCGGTCCCGCGACGGAGGCGAGCCCGAACGCGCCGCCGATGAGGCCCATGTAGCGCCCGCGTTGGCGGGGCGGCACGATGTCGGCGATGATCGCCTGCACGCCGATCATGAGGCCGCCGGCGCCGACGCCCTGGAGGGCGCGGAAGGCGATCAGTTCGTTCATCGTGCGGGACCAGCCGGCCAGGGCGGATCCGATGACGAAGACGATGATGGCGAACTGGAAGACGCCCTTGCGGCCGAAGAGGTCGCCGAGTTTGCCGTAGATCGGCAGACCGATGGTGGAGGTCAGCAGATACGCGGTGATCGCCCAGGACATCCGGTCGAGGCCCTGCAGCTCCCCGACGATCTTCGGCAGGGCGGTGGCGACGATCATCTGCTCCAGCGCGGCGAGGAGCATCGCGAGCATCAGCCCGAAGAAGACCAGGCGCACCCGGCGCGGGGAGAGTTCACCGCCCGGGGTGTCGGCGCCGGGGGCGGGTGGAGGCGGGTTGATCGTGGCCGGAGCGGGCACGATGGCCTGCTCGTCGTCCTTCACCAGCGTGATCCCACCCACGAATTGCTCCCCTTCGTCGCGTCTGCGCGGCGTAATTCTTCACATTGCACGCAGAGCGGGAGCAAGTTGGGCGCTTGATGGAGAGGTGCGCGGCGCGTGGAAGCACGGGGTTGTGAGGGTCGATCAGGGGGCGCTCATCAGGGGCTTTCCCGTAACGCGTGGTGCGCGGGCGCACGTCACGCGTCACGGGGAAAACCACTCGAATCGGTGACCCCGGGGAGGTGGTGGGTGGACGTCGGGTCCGCCCTGGCCGCAAGGGACTTGACGGCCTGGGGGTGGCCCCGGAACGGCCCCGGCACGGCCCCCGGACGGCTCAGAGCGGCCCGGCCGTCCGACCGGTGACCGCCCGGAAGAACGGCTCACGACGACTCAGAACGGGTCAGGACGCCTCGGGGGCCTTCTCCGTCTCGGCCGCCAGCTTCGCGAGCAGTTCGTCGTAGATACGGGCGAGCCCCTTGGGCGCGAACGTCCTCTCGAAGAAGCCGCCGATGCCGCCCGCGCCGTCCCAGACGGTGGTGACGACGGCCTTCGAACGGCCCTCGCCCGCCGGGGTGACCACCCAGGTGGTGACCATCGAGGAGTTGCGGTCCTTCTCCACGAGCTGCCCGTCGGTGGGCTCGGTGACGTCGAGGAGGCAGTCACGGACGCGCTTGCTGGTCGCCTGGAGCTTCCAGTGGACGAGCGTCCCCTCGCCGTCGCCGCCCTCGCGGACCTCGTACTCGCTGAAGTGCGCGGGCAGCACCTTCGGGCGGATGTCCTGGTAGTCCGCCAGCGCGTCGAACACCGTCTCCGGGTCCGCCGCGATGATCCGCTCCGTCGTGGCTTCGACCTGCGCCATGGCTTCCTCCAGCATTCGGTTCTCCGGGCGGCCAGCCAACCATCTCCACGAGGTGCGCCCAAATCCGGGGTTGCATCGATCATGGGAACACGTGTTCTATTCTGTGGTCAGTACAACTGAGGAGGCGCACATGCGCTGGGACAATCTGGCCGAGAACCCCATATCGGCCCGCGACGCCGCGCTCTTCGGTACGGACGTGGTGACCACCAGGACCTTCGACACCCCTGAATTCCGGGGCATCACCTTCCACGAGATCCGCGCCCGTTCGATCGTGAACCGGGTGCCGGGCGCGTCCCGGATGCCCTTCGAGTGGACGGTCAATCCGTACCGGGGCTGCTCACACGCCTGTGTGTACTGCTTCGCCCGCAAGACACACAGCTATCTGGACCTCGACACCGGCATCGGCTTCGACTCGCAGATCGTCGTCAAGATCAACGCGCCGGAACTGCTGCGGCGCCAGCTCGCGTCGCGCCGCTGGCAGGGCGCGCACATCGCGATGGGCACGAACGTCGACTGCTACCAGCGGGCCGAGGGCCGCTACCGGCTGATGCCGGGCATCATCTCGGCGCTGCGCGACCGCGCGAACCCCTTCTCCATCCTGACGAAGGGCACGCTGATCCTGCGCGACCTCGAACTGCTGAGGCAGGCCGCCCAGGTCACGGACGTAGGCGTGTCCGTCTCCGTCGGCTTCACCGACCAGGCGCTGTGGCGCACGGTAGAGCCGGGCACACCTTCGCCGGAACGCCGCCTGGACGCGGTCCGCACACTGACCGACAGCGGCATAGCCTGCGGGGTACTGATGGCCCCCGTCATCCCCTTCCTCGGCGACAGCGCCGACCAACTGCGCGCCACGGTACGGGCGATAGCCGCGTCCGGGGCGACGTCGGTGACCCCGCTGGTACTGCACCTGCGGCCGGGCGCGCGTGAGTGGTTCATGCAGTGGCTGCGGGAGCACCACGCGTATCTGGTGCCGCGGTACGAGCGGCTGTACGCGGAGGGCGCGTACGCGCCCAAGTGGTACCAGCGCCGCATCACCCGCCAGGTCCACGAACTGGCGGACGAGTTCGGCATCGGCCCGGCGGGGCGGGCGGGCCGGCGGGGCGTCCTGGTTCCGGAGACGCCCGATGTGGCGCCGGAGCCGGGTCCGACACAGCTGACGCTGTTGTAGTGCCGGGTGCGATGATCCCGGTATGACAGTGATCGAGGTCGTAAAGGGCGACATCACGCGCCAGGACACGGACGCCATCGTCAACGCGGCGAACGAGTCACTGCGCGGCGGAGGCGGCGTGGACGGCGCCATCCACTGGGCGGCGGGCCCCCGCCTGGCCGAGGCGGGCGCGGCGATCGCGCCGTGCGCCCGCGGGGACGCGAAGGCGACACCGGGCTTCGACCTCCCCCCGCCGATCCGCCATGTGATCCACACGGTGGGGCCGACCTGGAAGGGCGGCGACCGCGGCGAGCCGGACACCCTGGCCTCCTGCTACCGCCGCTGCCTGGAGGTGGCGGACGAACTGGGCGCCAGGAGCGTCGCGTTCCCGGCGATCTCGACGGGCGTCTTCGCCTTCCCACCGGACCGGGCGGCCCGCATCGCGATCGACACACTCAGGTCGACGCGGACGTCTGTGGAACGGATCAGGCTGATGGCGTTCGACGTCGAGTCGTACCGCCTGCTGACGACGGCGCTCGCGACGGAGTAGGGCGCCGCGCCGGGTCCCGGGAGGGGGTGGGTGGCCGGGTTGCGCGGCTCTTGGGCCGCGCCTGTCCTCAATCGCCGGACGGGCTTCAGATGCAGCCCGTCCGGCCCCCGCGGACGAACCGCCCGCCGGGCGGGGCATTTTCAGCCCGTCCGGCGTTTGAGGACGAACCGGCCACCGGACGGACCCGGTGCTGCCAACTCGGCCTGGCCCCCGGCCGGGTGGCAGACCCACGGCATCCACTCGCCACGGATCAGCGGCGCGCGGCGGTTGGATGGCCCCGGCCTCCACCCTCCCGGCGGGCTCCGACCGGCACGCCCCGCCGGCGAAAAGCCCTGGTCGCGCGGTGGGCACGTCCGCGAGGATGGCCGCATGACTCGACTCGCTCACGTGCACTCCCCCGCCGGCGTCGCCCCCGGCAACGGCTACAGCCACGTCGTCTGGGGCACCGGCCGCTTCGTCGCCGTGTCCGGGCAGTGTGCCTTCGACGCCGACGGCGGGATCGTCGGCGAAGGGGACGCCGGGGCCCAGGCGCGGCAGGTGTTCGAGAATCTGCGGCGCTGTCTCGCCGAGGCGGGCGCGTCCTTCGAGGATGTCGTGAAGCTGACGTACTTCGTGACCGACGTCGCGCACCTCCCCGCCGTGCGCGTCGCGCGCGACGAGGTGATCGACACCGCGCGGCCCCCGGCCAGCTCCGCCGTCCAGGTCGCCGCGCTGTTCCGGCCCGAACTGCTCGTCGAGATCGAGGCGTTCGCGATCGTCGGCGAGGGCGCCTGAGCCATGAGGCTTCTCGTCCGGGCGATGACCGTCGCCGACTGCGACGCCGTCGCCGCCGTGCGGATCGGCGGCTGGCGGTGGGCGTACGCCGGGATGATGCCGCAGGCATACCTCGACGCGATGAGCGTCGAGGAGGACGCGGCCCGCCAACGCGACCGGCTCACCGACACCGAAGGCGCCGAAAACACCGACAGCACCAACCGCACCGTCGTGAACCTCGTCGCCCAGCGCGACGGCGCGGTGGTCGGATGGGGCTGCTTCGGACCCCGCCGGGATCAGGACGTGCCCGACACCGCCGGTGAGCTGTACGCCCTGTACGTGCGGCCGGAGCACGCCTCCACCGGCGTCGGCCGCGCGCTGACGGACGCGCTGGTGGAGCGCGCCACGACCGACGGTTTCGATCGGCTGGTGCTCTGGGTGCTGGAGGAGAACGCCCGCGCCAGGCGCTTCTACGAAAAGGCCGGTTTCCTACCTGACGGCGCGCGGGAACCCTTCGACGTCGGCGGTGTCTCCGTGCCCGAGGTGCGCTACGCCCGTTCCCTCACGCGAGCCGGCTGAGCGCCTCCGCCGCCGCGCCGGACAGCCGGGGGTGCGCGCGGGCCGCCCGGAGCAGGGGCAGCGCGCGTCTGTCCCCCAGCCGCCCCAGGCCCTCGACGCACGCGAGCGCCACCCGCCAGTGGGTCTCGCCCGGCGCCAGCAGCCGCTCCAGGGTCGCGACCAGGGCGGGTACGGACTCCGGAGCCCGCAGCTCGGCGAGCAGCCGCACCGCGTGGAGCGCGTACGCGGTGCGCAGCACGTTCGTGGCGAGCGCGGCGGCGGCGCGCGCCGTACGCGGGTCGGCCAGCCGGGCCAGCGCGTGGGCGGCCGACGCGCAGCGCTCGGGATCCCGGTGGTTCAGGAGCAGCACCAGCGCCTCGAAGGCGCGCCGGTCCCCCGCGCAGCCGAGCCGGAAGGCCGCGATCTCCCGTGCCCACAGGGGGTGTTGGGGGGCGACGAGGACGTCGGCAAGTTCCTCGTGGTTCTCGGTGGCGATCAGCCGCCGGTACGTGGCCGAGTCGCCGGACTCGTCCCGTACCCGCTCGGACAGTGCGCGCAAGTCCTCGTCCGTGACGGCCTGTTGCGCACGGGGGGTGACCGAGGCGCGGGGCCTGGTCACCCCCGCCGCCTCGGCCGCCCCCGACACCGTCCCCGCCGTATCCGCAGGTCCTGCCTGCCGTTCCAGCTCGCTCATGCCGGGCAGAGTATCCGCGCTGTGTGTCCGCGAGGATGCTCTCCGTGACCAACGGAGCCGGGAACGGCTGGTTTCCGCCGGTGACGTAGCGCACATCTCCCCAGGGCTGGCACGCTCATTACCCACCGGTTAACCTCAAGTGAGCGGGAAACCCCCGCGGCTCCCGGTGGCCTGGTGACGCAGCCACCGTGAGTGCCCGTCGGTTCGGCAACACGTGGTTCGACAACAGCACGCGGTGCGACAGCACAGCGCGACAGCACCGCACGGCGCGACTCCGGGACAGGGTCCGCCAGTTCTCAGCTCTCCACGCCATCGACTCGCCACCCCGTCGACTCTCCACGCCATCGACGCACGCGCGGCCCCCGGCATTCGGCCGTCGCGCATCTGTCCCCTCTTCAGTCGTCACTCACCCCTGGAGTCCCGTGATGGACATCCCTCTCTCCACCATCGCCGTCGTCGGTCTCGGCACGATGGGGACCGGTATCGCCGAGGTCCTCGCCCATGCCGGCCGCGAGGTCATCGGCATCGACATCGACGAGATCGCCACCGCCCAGTCGGTCGCGGCGCTCGAAGCGTCCACCGCGCGCGCCGTGGAGCGCGGGCGGATCACCGAGGAGGAGCGGCGCGGCATGCTCGCCCGGTTCCGTACCTTCACCGATCTCCAGGCCGCCGCCGAGGCCGATCTCGTCATCGAGGTCGTCCCGGAGTCTTACGAGATCAAGCAGCAGGTCTTCCGGGCGCTGGACGGGATCGTCGGCCCCGCCACCATCCTGGCCACCGGCACGAACGCCCTGTCGGTGACCCGGCTCGCCGCCGACTCCTCGCACCCCGAGCGGGTGCTCGGCATGCACTTCTTCAACCCCGCCCCCGCGATGAAGCTGGTCGAGGTCGTGTCGTCGGTGCTGACCGCGCCGGCGGCCGTCACCGCCGTCACCGCGCTGGCGCGCGAGCTGGGCAAGGAGCCCGTCGCGGTGGGCGACCGGCCCGGTTTCGTCGCCGACGGGCTGCTCTTCGGCTATCTGAACCAGGCCGCCGCGATGTACGAGGCCAAGTACGCGACGCGCGAGGACATCGACGCCGCGATGCGCCTCGGCTGCGGTCTGCCGATGGGTCCGCTGGCGCTGCTCGACCTGATCGGCGTCGACACCGCCCGTACGGTCCTGGAGGCCATGTACGCCGCGTCGCGCGACCGGCTGCACGCCCCGGCGCCGGTCCTCAGGCAGCTCAGCGAGGCCGGGCTGACCGGCCGTAAGTCGGGGCGCGGCTTCTACACGTACGAGGCGCCGGGCAGCGGCACGGTGGTGCGTGACGCGCTGACCCCGCTGGACAGGGCGAGCGTGGCGCGCGGCGACCGGCCTGCCGTCCGCTCGGTCGGCGTCGCCGGCTCGGGAACGATGGCGAGCGGTATCGCCGAGGTCTTCGCCAAGGCGGGTTACGTCGTGGTGCTCGCGGCCCGCAGCCAGGAGAAGGCGGACGCGGCCAAGGCGCGGGTGGCCAAGTCCCTGGGCCGTTCCGTCGACAAGGGGCGGCTGACCGGGGAGGCGCGCGACGACGCCCTGGCGCGGATCACGCCGGCCGCGTCGCTGGACGCGTTCGACGACGTGGATCTCGCCGTCGAGGCCGTGGCCGAGGACCTGGAGGTCAAGCGGCAGCTGTTCGCGACGCTCGACAAGGTCTGCAAGCCGGGCGCCGTGCTGGCCACCACGACGTCGTCGCTGCCGGTCGTGGCCTGCGCCCGCGCCACCACGCGTCCGCAGGACGTCGTCGGCATGCACTTCTTCAACCCGGCTCCCGCGATGAAGCTGGTCGAGGTGGTCCGTACCGTCCTCACCTCGGACGACGTCCACGCGACGGTCCGCGAGGTGTGCGCGACGATCCGCAAGCACCCGGTGGACTGCGGCGACCGGGCCGGGTTCATCGTGAACGCGCTGCTGTTCCCGTATCTGAACAACGCGGTCAAGATGGTGCAGGAGCACTACGCGACGCTGGACGACATCGACGCGGCGATGAAGCTGGGCGGCGGCTATCCGATGGGGCCGTTCGAGCTGCTGGACGTGGTCGGTCTGGACGTCTCGCTGGCCATCGAGCGGGTTCTGCACCGCGAGTTCCGCGACCCGGGGCTGGCGCCGGCGCCGTTGCTGGAACACCTGGTGGCGGCGGGCTGCCTGGGCCGTAAGACGGGGCGCGGCTTCCGTGAATACGCGGCCCGGCGATAGGGCCTCGGAGCCGCCCCCGCAGGCGCGCTCTCCTGCACGGATGCAGTACGTTCGGGGCATGGCTCAGCCCGCTGACTCCGCCCGACGGCCCGCCCGTACGAACCCGACGACCGACGCGCCGGAGAGCGCCGCCGGCGGCCGTGCGGCGGCGCAGCGGCTCAAGATGCGCCGGGAACTGTCGGCGGCGGCGATGGAGTTGTTCTCGACCAAGGGGTACGAGGCGACGACCGTCGACGAGATCGCGGCGGCGGCCGGGGTCGCGCGGCGGACGTTCTTCCGGCACTTCCGTTCCAAGGAAGAGGCGATCTTCCCCGACCACGACGACACCCTCGTCCGCGCGGAGGCCGTCCTGAACGCGGCGCCCGCGCACGAGCATCCGCTCGACACCGTGTGCCGGGGCATCAAGGAAGTCATGCGGATGTACGCGGCTTCGCCGACGCTGTCCGTGGCGCGCTACCAGCTCACCCGTGAGGTGCCCACGCTGCGCGAGGCCGAGATCGCCTCGGTGGCCCGCTACGAACGCCTCTTCACGCGCTATCTGCTGGGCCACTTCGACGAGCACGACCACCCGGACGGCAACGACGACCCGCTGCTCGCCGAGGTGGCCGCGTCCGCCGTCGTCACCGCGCACAACCATGTGCTGCGGCGGTGGCTGCGCGCCGACGGCCGGGGTGATGTGGAGACACAGCTCGACCACGCCTTCGCGATCGTCCGTGACACGTTCGGCTCGGGCATCGGCGCCGGCCGGACCATGGGCGGCGGCGAGCGGCCGGCGGCCACGGTGAGCACCAGCGGCGAGGTCCTGGTGGCGGTCGCCCGTACCGACGCGCCGCTGGACGAGGTCATGCGCACGATCAAGCGGGCACTCAAGGACGCGTGACGCGTCTCCCCCAACCGCTCCCGCGGCGGCTCCGGCGACCACCCCGGCAGCGGCTCCGGCATCCGCGCCGGTAACACGGCTCGTGCGAGATGCCCTCGGTGACACGCCTCTACTGAGACACCCCGCCGCCAATCAGCCACTTATGGTGACATTTCACCTCACAGAGTGGACCGATGGTGCTCATGCGTGCCTCACGGATGACAACTGAGACCAATTCTTGGCACGCAGTGCCTTGTCCTATGACACGGCGTGCCATATGTTGTGGGTGTCCGGGCGGCCGGCGTACCGAGACCTCTCGTACGCCGGCTGTCCCCGCAAGCCCCCCGGCCTGTGTGCCCGGACGCCTGCGTCACAGGCATTCCGCACGCCCACCCGGCGTCACCACGCACCACCCCGCGTCGAACCACGCGCCGAACCGACGGCACACCTCCCTCGCACCACGCGCACAGCGCGACCCCTCGTCCCATCCCTCAGGGACCTGTTCAGCGTTCCCGCAACACGCTTCGCCGGAGGCCACACCGTGAAGGACATCCTGGACGCCATCCAGTCGCCGGACAGCACGTCCGCCGACTTCGCCGCACTGCCCATGCCCGAGACGTACCGCGCGGTGACCGTGCACAAGGACGAGACCGAGATGTTCGCCGGTCTCGACTCCCACGAGAAGGACCCGCGCAAGTCACTCCACCTCGACGACGTGCCGGTGCCCGAACTCGGCCCCGGTGAGGCCCTGGTGGCGGTCATGGCCAGCTCGGTCAACTACAACTCCGTCTGGACCTCGATCTTCGAGCCGATGTCGACCTTCGGTTTCCTGGAGCGCTACGGGAAGCTCAGCGAGCTGTCGAACCGTCATGACCTGCCGTACCACGTCATCGGCTCCGACCTGGCCGGGGTGGTGCTGCGCACCGGACCCGGCGTGAACACCTGGCACCCGGGCGACGAGGTCGTCGCGCACTGTCTCTCCGTGGAGTTGGAGAGTTCGGACGGGCACAACGACACGATGCTCGACCCCGAGCAGCGCATCTGGGGCTTCGAGACCAACTTCGGCGGCCTGGCCGAGATCGCGCTCGTCAAGTCCAACCAGCTGATGCCCAAGGCCGCGCACCTGAGCTGGGAGGAGGCCGCCGCCCCCGGCCTGGTCAACTCCACCGCGTACCGCCAGTTGGTGTCGCGCAACGGCGCCGGGATGAAGCAGGGCGACAACGTGCTGATCTGGGGGGCGAGCGGCGGACTCGGCTCGTACGCCACCCAGTTCGCGCTCGCCGGCGGCGCCAACCCGGTCTGTGTCGTCTCCAGCGACCACAAGGCGGAGATCTGCCGGCGCATGGGCGCCGAGGCGATCATCGACCGCACCGCCGACGACTACCGGTTCTGGCGGGACGAACACCATCAGGACCCGCGCGAGTGGAAGCGGTTCGGCAAGCGCATCCGCGAACTGACCGGCGGTGAGGACGTCGACATCGTCTTCGAGCACCCGGGCCGCGAGACCTTCGGCGCCAGCGTGTACGTCACCCGCAAGGGCGGCACGATCGTCACCTGCGCCTCGACGTCCGGCTACACCCACGAGTACGACAACCGCTATCTGTGGATGTCGCTGAAGCGGATCATCGGCTCGCACTTCGCCAACTACCGCGAGGCGTGGGAGGCCAACCGGCTCGTCGGCAAGGGCAAGATCCACCCGACGCTGTCCAAGGTGTACCCCTTGGAGGAGACCGGCCAGGCCGCGTACGACGTGCACAGCAACCGGCACCAGGGGAAGGTCGGCGTGCTCGCGCTGGCGCCCCGCGAGGGGCTCGGTGTCAGCGACCCGGAGACCCGCGCGCAGCACATCGACGCCATCAACCGCTTCCGGGACGTGTGACATGCCGGAAGCGGAGACCGGCGGCGGCAGGGGCCCCAAGGACCGGCCGTGGCTCATGCGGACGTACGCGGGCCACTCGACCGCCGAGGCGTCGAACGCGCTGTACCGCAACAACCTCGCCAAGGGCCAGACGGGTCTCTCCGTCGCCTTCGACCTGCCGACGCAGACGGGTTACGACCCCGACCACGTCCTCGCGCGCGGCGAGGTCGGCCGGGTCGGCGTGCCCGTCTCCCATCTCGGCGACATGCGGCGGCTGTTCCAGGACATCCCGCTCGACCGGATGAACACCTCGATGACCATCAACGCCACGGCCATGTGGCTGCTGGCGCTCTACCAGGTGGTCGCCGAGGAGCAGGGCGCGGACCGCGATCTGCTGCAGGGGACGACGCAGAACGACATCGTGAAGGAGTACCTGTCGCGCGGGACGCATGTCTTCCCGCCGGTGCCCTCGCTGCGGCTGACCACCGACATGATCACGTACACGGTGGCGCACATCCCCAGGTGGAACCCGATCAACATCTGCAGCTACCACCTCCAGGAGGCGGGGGCCACCCCGGTCCAGGAGATCGCGTACGCGATGTCGACGGCGATCGCCGTACTGGACGCGGTGCGCGACAGCGGGCAGGTCCCGGCGGCACGGTTCGGCGATGTCGTCGGCCGTATCTCGTTCTTCGTGAACGCCGGGGTGCGCTTCATCGAGGAGATGTGCAAGATGCGCGCCTTCGGCCGCATCTGGGACCAGGTCACCCGTGAGCGGTACGGCGTCGGAGACGAGAAGCAGCGGCGCTTCCGCTACGGCGTCCAGGTCAACTCCCTCGGTCTGACGGAGGCGCAGCCGGAGAACAACGTCCAGCGCATCGTGCTGGAGATGCTGGGCGTGACGCTCTCCAAGGACGCGCGGGCCCGCGCCGTACAACTCCCGGCGTGGAACGAGGCGTTGGGGCTCCCCCGGCCGTGGGACCAGCAGTGGTCGCTGCGGATGCAGCAGGTACTCGCCCTGGAGAGCGACCTGTTGGAGTACGAGGACATCTTCGCCGGGTCGCACGTCGTGGAGGCGAAGGTGGCGTCGCTCGTCACGGACTCGCTGGCGGAGATGGACCGGATCGAGAAGATGGGCGGCGCGATGGCGGCCGTCGAGTCCGGCTATCTGAAGTCGCGGCTGGTCTCCTCGCACGCCGAGCACCGGGCCCGGATCGAGTCGGGCGAGGACAGGATCGTCGGCGTCAACTGCTTCGAGTCGACCGAGCCCAATCCGCTGACCGCCGATCTGGACACCGCGATCATGACGGTCGATCCGGCGAACGAGGCGCGGGTGGTGGCCGCGCTGCGGGAGTGGCGGGCGGACCGCGACGACACGCGGGCGAGCGCGTCGCTGGCCGCCCTGAAGCGGGCCGCGGCCGGCACCGACAATCTGATGGCGGCCACCGTGGAGTGCGCGCGGGCCGGGGTGACGACCGGCGAGTGGTCCTTCGCGCTGCGGGACGTCTTCGGCGAGTTCCGCGCGCCGACGGGGGTGGGCGGCGCGCCGGTCGCGGTCGCCGCCGAGGCGGGGACACCGCTCGCCGCCGTACGGAGCAAGGTGGACCGGACAGCCGCCGAACTGGGCTCGGGGCGGCTGCGGCTGCTGGTGGGCAAGCCGGGGCTGGACGGGCACTCCAACGGGGCCGAACAGATCGCCGTACGCGCCCGGGACGCCGGGTTCGAGGTGGTCTACCAGGGCATCAGGCTGACGCCCGAACAGATCGTGAACGCCGCCGTCGCCGAGGACGTGCACTGCGTCGGCCTGTCGATCCTGTCCGGCTCGCACGCCGCGCTGGTGCCGGACGTACTGGGCCGGCTGCGGGAGGCGGGGGCCGGGGACATCCCGGTGATCGTCGGCGGGATCATCCCGAGCGCCGACGCGGCGGCGCTGCGGGCCGCCGGAGTGGCCGCCGTCTTCACCCCGAAGGACTTCGGGATCACCGAGATCATCGGTCGTATCGTCGACGAGATCCGTCACGCCAACAAGCTCGACCCCCTGGAGGTCTCCACATGACCACGTCGCCGCAGTCAGCCGCGCCGGAAACGCCCGCGAACAGGCTCCGGCCGCGCCGGTCGTGCCTGGCGGTTCCCGGCTCGAACCCGCGCTTCCTGGAGAAGGCCCAGGGACTCCCCGCCGACCAGGTCTTCCTCGACCTGGAGGACGCCTGCGCGCCGCTCGCCAAGGAGGGCGCCCGGCACACCGTCGTCGACGCGCTGAACAAGGGTGACTGGACGGGCAAGACCCGGGTCGTACGCGTCAACGACTGGACGACGCACTGGACGTACCGCGACGTCATCACGGTCGTCGAGGGCGCCGGCCACAACCTCGACTGCCTCATGCTGCCCAAGGTCCAGGACGCGCAGCAGGTGGTGACGCTCGACCTGCTGCTCACCCAGATCGAGAAGACGATGGGCTTCGAGGTCGGCCGGATCGGTATCGAGGCGCAGATCGAGAACGCCAAGGGCCTGGTGAACGTGGACGAGATCGCGGCCTCGTCGCCGCGGCTGGAGACCATCGTGTTCGGCCCCGCCGACTTCATGGCGTCGATCAACATGAAGACGCTGGTGGTCGGCCAGCAGCCGCCCGGTTACGGCGCCGACGCGTACCACTACATCCTGATGCGGATCCTGATGGCGGCCCGTACGCACGATCTCCAGGCGATCGACGGGCCGTTCCTCCAGATCCGGGACGTGGACGCGTTCCGTGAGGTGGCGGGCCGTGCCGCGGCGCTCGGTTTCGACGGCAAGTGGGTGCTGCACCCCGGCCAGATCGACGCCGCGAACGAGATCTTCTCGCCGTCGCAGGAGGACTACGACCACGCGGAGCTGATCCTCGACGCGTACGACTACGCGACGTCCGAGGCCGGCGGCAAGAAGGGGTCGGCGATGCTCGGCGACGAGATGATCGACGAGGCGAGCCGCAAGATGGCGCTGGTCGTCTCGGGCAAGGGCCGGGCGGCCGGTCTGCGAAGGACCTCGACGTTCGAAGCCCCGGAGGCGTGAGAGATGCGATTCGGACGCACCTTTGAGGAGTTCGAGGTCGGGGCCGTCTACAAGCACTGGCCGGGCAAGACCGTCACCGAGTACGACGACCACCTGTTCTGTCTGCTCACCATGAACCACCATCCGCTCCATCTCGACAGCAACTACGCCGAGAAGACCACCGACTTCGGCAGGAATGTGGTGGTGGGCAATTACATCTATTCGCTGCTGCTCGGGATGTCGGTGCCCGACGTCTCCGGAAAGGCCATCGCCAATCTGGAGGTCGAGTCGCTGCGGCACATCGCGCCGACCTTTCACGGCGACACGCTGTACGGCGAGACGGTCGTCCTGGACAAGACACCGTCGCGGTCGAAGGACGACCGGGGAGTCGTATATGTCGAGACCACCGGCTACAAGCAGGACGGCACGGTCGTGTGTGTGTTCCGCCGCAAGGTGATGGTGCCGACCGCGACCTATGTCGAGGCGCGCGGCGGCGAACAGCCCGGCCGCCCCGAGCCGATGCCCACGACGAAGGAGATCTGACCCATGAGCCGTCTCGCCCAGACCGCGGACCTGACCGACATTCAGCGGGAGATCCTTTCCACGGTAAGGGACTTCGTCGACAAAGAGATCCTGCCGGTGGCCACGGAACTGGAGCACCGCGACGAGTACCCGACCCGGATCGTCGAAGGGCTCAAGGAACTCGGCCTGTTCGGGCTGATGATCCCCGAGGAGTACGGCGGTCTGGGCGAGTCGCTGCTCACGTACGCGCTCTGCGTGGAGGAGATCGCCCGCGGCTGGATGTCCGTCTCGGGCATCATCAACACGCATTTCATCGTGGCCTACATGCTCAAGCAGCACGGCACCCAGGAGCAGAAGGACACCTTCCTGCCGCGCATGGCGGCCGGCGAGGTGCGTGGCGCGTTCTCGATGTCCGAGCCGGGGCTCGGCTCGGACGTGTCGGCGATCACGTCGAAGGGCGTCAAGGACGGCGACGACTACGTACTCGACGGCCAGAAGATGTGGTTGACGAACGGCGGCACGTCCACGCTCGTCGCCGTGCTGTGCCGCAGTGACGAAGGCCACCCCGAGGGCACGGCCCGGCACAGGTCGATGACCACGTTCCTGGTCGAGAAGGAGCCCGGTTTCGGTGAGGTACGGCCCGGTCTCACCATCCCCGGCAAGATCGACAAGATGGGCTACAAGGGCGTCGACACCACCGAGTTGATCATGGACGGACTACGCATTCCGGCCAATCGGGTCCTCGGCGGCGCCACCGGCCGAGGGTTTTACCAAATGATGGACGGCGTCGAGGTCGGCCGGGTCAATGTCGCCGCGCGTGGCTGTGGCGTCGCACAACGCGCCTTCGAGCTCGGCGTCTCGTACGCCCAGCAGCGTCAGACTTTCGGCAAACCGATCGCCCAGCACCAGGCAATCCAGTTCAAGCTGGCCGAAATGGCCACCAAGGTCGAAGCGGCGCATGCGATGATGGTGAATGCGGCACGCAAAAAGGACTCCGGGGAACGAAACGACCTGGAGGCAGGGATGGCGAAGTACCTCGCCTCCGAATACTGCAAGGAAGTCGTCGAGGACGCCTTCCGTATCCATGGCGGTTACGGCTTCTCCAAGGAGTACGAGATCGAGCGCCTCTACCGCGAGGCGCCGATGCTGCTGATCGGCGAGGGTACCGCCGAGATCCAGAAAATGATCATTGGCCGCCGACTGCTGGAGGAGTACCGATTCCAGGGTTGATCGCGGCCTATGGTCCCATTTGACCGCACACGACATCACACCGCGTCATCGTCTTCCGGCCGCCGACTCGGCTTCTGCATTGCCCAGTTGCACCCGGCAACCGATACCATCGACGGAAAGCCGCCGTCCCCCGTTGCCCGTGCGGCTCCATCCGCTACGAAGGTCATTCATGCCCCACAGCCAAACCTCCGCACCACGCGGCAGCGTCCGCCTCGCGCGCGGAGCATCGCCGTGGCTTCTGCCGACCGTCGCCACCGCAGCACTCAGTCTGGTCCGCGCGCGCCGCTCGAAGCGCGCCGCCGTCCTCGCCGTGCCCGCCACCGCTCTCGCGGCGGGCATGCTGTGGTTCTTCCGCGACCCCGAGCGAGAGATCACACAGGGCCGGGTCATCTCACCGGCCGACGGAGTGGTGCAGAGCATCATGCCGTGGAAGGACGGGCGCACCCGCGTCGCGATCTTCATGAGCCCGCTGAACGTCCACGTCAACCGCGCCCCCCTCGCGGGCACGGTGACGTCCGTGGAGCACATCCCCGGCGGTTTCGTCCCCGCGTTCAACAAGGAGAGCGAGAACAACGAGCGCGTTGTCTGGCACTTCGACACCGAACTGGGCGACATCGAGATGGTGCAGATCGCCGGCGCCGTGGCCCGGCGGATCGTGCCGTACGTACCGCAGGGGACCAAGCTGGAGCAAGGCGAGCGCATCGGCCTGATCCGCTTCGGCTCGCGCGTCGACATCTACCTTCCGGAAGGTGTCGAGGTCGCTGTCGAGGTCGGCCAGACCACGACCGCAGGGGTGACTCGAATTGACCGTGATTGATCCCGACACACAGGCCGGCTGGGCCACGGACGCCGAGGAGGAGGACGAAGCCGAAGACATGCCGCTGTCCATGCGGCTGTCGATAGCGGACACCCTCACCCTCGGCAACGCCACCTGTGGCTTCATGGCCGTGTACTTCACCACCACCGGCATTCTGATCCCGCACCTCACGGGCAGCGAAGAATCCGGCATGGCGCGGCACTCCGCGGCCACCGCCGTGATCCTCATGCTGTGCGCGGCGGTCTTCGACCTGTTCGACGGCCTCGTGGCGCGCAAGCTGCGCAGCTCCCCGATGGGTGCGGAGCTGGACAACCTCTCCGACCTCATCAGCTTCGGCCTGGCGCCCGCGTACTTCGTGCTCGTCTACGGCATGGTCGCCGACGACGCGCATCAGCGGGTGTCCGCGCTGGCGGCGATCGTGGTGCTTCTGGCGGTGGTCCTGCGGCTCGCGAGATTCTCCTGCGTGACGCTGAAGGACGGCATGTTCCAGGGCATGCCGAGCCCCTTCGGCGCGCTCACGGTCGTCTCGATCGTGCTCCTGGAGCTGCCCTTCGTGCCGACGCTGCTCGCCATCTTCGGTGTGGCGTGGCTGATGGTGAGCCGGGTCGAGTATCCGAAGCCACGAGGTGTCCTCGCGGTGGCGATGCTCAGCTGGATCGTGGCCGCGATGGGGCTGCTCGCGGCCTGGGCGTTCGACGCGCCCGGTGGTCAGCTGCTGCTCCAGACGGGCTGCGCGCTCCAGGTGGTGACGGGCGCGGTGATTCCGCTCTTCGCCACGGCGCGACGGGTGAACACGTTCCGTGACAACCGCCGTGAGGCGCGGGCGGCGCAGCTGCCGTAGCGGTACGTACCGATACATCGGAAGGGCCCGGACGCGTGCGGCGTCCGGGCCCTTCCCGTATGCGCGGTGACTGTTCCGTGTGTGCGGTGACCGTGACCGGTCCGTGTGCGCGGTGACCGGTCAGTCGCCGAAGGTGAACGACTCCGCGGGCTTCGCCACCTGCGCCTCCTGGACGACCTTCAGACCGCCGGGCACCTTCGAGTCCGGCTTCATGATCACGGACTGCCGGGTGGAGGGGGCCGCCGGGTCCGAGAAGTCGTGGGTGATCCCGAAGCCGGTGGAGAACGCGTCGAGCCCCAGGAGCGCCTTGTCCACACCCGCGCGGGTGAGGTCCTTGTTCTCGCACGCCTTCTTCAGCAGCTCGCCGTAGAGCGAGGCGGCCGTCCAGCCGGACACGACGCCGTTGTCGAGACCGTCGTCCGGGTAGGCCGCCGCGTACTCCGTGGCCAGCTTCTTCGGCGCCGGCTCGGCCGAGCCGATGGGCAGGGTGGAGGAGGCGACGTAGTAGTCCTTCATCAGCGCCGGGCCCGCCGCCGTGGCGAGCAGCTGCGGCGCGAACGCCGAGTTGTTGCCGACGACCGGCACATTGAACCCGCCCGCCGCCGCCACGCCCACCAGGGAGGCCGCCTGGCGCGGTCCGGCGCTGATGACGACGGCCTTGACCCCGGCCTTCTTGAGCGCGGCGACCTGCGCGGACATGTCGTTGTCGGTGGGCCTGATCTTCTGCTCGACGACCGTGAGACCGGCCTGCTCGGCCGCGTACTCGGAGCCGACGAGGGCGTTCTCGCCGTAGTCGCCCTCGAAGTACACATGGCCGATCTTGTCGCCCTTGGTGATGCGCTTGTTGGTGAGGAGGTAGTCGATGGCGTTGATGGTCTCGATGTCGTACGTGGCGCCGACGACCCGTACGTACGGGCTGCCGAGCAGATTGGCCGACCACGCCTGCGGCAGCACCAGGCCCTTGTCCTGGCCGTCGATGCGCTTCTCGACGGCGGCGACGAAGGGTGAGCCGATGAACTGGGCGAAGCCGAGCACGTCCGGCTCCAGCTCCGTGTAGGCGGCGACGGCCTTCTGCGGGTCGTAGCCGTGGTCGCGTACGGTCAGCTCGATGTCACGGCCGCAGATACCGCCCGCCTTGTTCGTCTGGTCCGCCCACAGCTGCTGGGCCTGGGTGACGCTCTTGCCGAGGGAGGCGTAGACGCCGGTCATGTCGGTGAGTACGCCGAGCGAGATCGTCTTGTCGCTGACGCCCTGCCCGGTCTTCACTCCCCCGGCGTCCTCACCCTTGTCGTCCCCCTCCGTGGCCTTGCCGCTGCACCCGGCGAGCGCGAGGGCGAGTACGACCAGCAGCGCCGCGCCGCTCCTGGGTGCCTTCGTGTGATGTGCGCGTCGCTTCATGACTTCTCCCGTGAGAACCGTCGAACCGTCGGAACTGACAGGCGGGTGAGTCCGCCGGGCAGGAAGAGCACCACCGCGACGATCGCGGCGCCGTACAGATAGCGGGACGCCTCGCCCGGTGTGACGCCGCCCGAACCGGGGTCGGCGACCAGCGGCAGCGAGTCGCTGTAGTGGGTGAGGAGCTGGGGCAGCAGGGCGACGAAGGCCGCGCCGACGACGGCTCCGGCGACCGTGCCCAGACCGCCGATGACGATCATGGCGAGATATTCGAGGGCCAGGATCATGCCGAAGTAGTCGGGCACGGTCCGTTGGAAGATCAGCGCGATCAGTACGCCGGCCAGCCCCGCGTACATCGAGGAGAGGACGAACACGGCGGCCCGGTAGCGGGCGACCGGCACGCCCATCACACCGGCGGCGACGCGGTGGTCGCGGATCGCGTTCATGGCCCGGCCCGGCCTGCCGCGCAGCACGCCGCGGGCGAAGAGTCCGCCGACGAGGAGGGCGAACAGGCCCGCGTACCAGAGCTTCTCCGACGAGCCGAAGGGGACCGCGGCGATCACGACCTCGGTGTCGTCGAAGTCGAAGCCGAAGAGGGAGAGTACGGGGACGTCGCGGCCGTTGAACCCGCCGGTCAGATCTCCGGCGTTGAAGAGGACGTGCTGCCCGATGAAGATCAGCGCGAGGGTCGCGATGCCGAGGTAGGCGCCGCGCAGCCGGCCGGCGATGGGGCTGAAGAGACCGCCCGCGGCGCCCGCGAGGAGTACGGCGAGTACGACGGCGAGCCAGGTGGGCAGGCCGAGTCCGGTGAGCTGCCGGCCGTTCTCCGCGCCGCTCTCGCCGCCCTCGCCGGCGAAGACGCAGTAGCCGTAGGCGCCGACGGCGAGGAAGAAGGAGTGGCCCATGGAGAGCTGGCCGGTGGCGCCGGTGAGGAGGTTGAGGCCGATGGCGCCGATGGCGGCGGCCATGGCGAAGAGACCGGCCTGGAGCCAGAAGCGGTCGAGGTAGAAGGGCAGGGCGAGGAGCAGGAGGGAACCGGCGAGCCAGGCGTACGCGCGGGGGCTGCGGTGCGGTGGGGCCTTGGTGGCCGCGTGGGTCGGGTCAGACACGGGCCAGCTCCTTCGTACCGAACAGCCCGGCGGGCCGGATGAGCAGCACCACGACCATCACGAGATACGGCGCGAGGTCGCCGAAGCCGCGTCCGAGGAAGGTCAGATCGCTCTGGTAGCCGGTGGCGAAGGACTCCGTGACGCCGACGATGAGTCCTCCGGCGAGCGCCCCGGTCGTGGAGTCGAGGCCGCCGAGTATCGCGGCGGGGAAGGCTTTGAGCGCGGCGAGGGACGTGGCGCGTTCGAGGCCGGGGGTCGGGAAGACCGTGAGGAACAGCGCGGCGACGGCGGCGAGCGAGCCCGCGACCGCCCAGGCGGAGAGCGAGACGCGGCCGAGGCGTACGCCCATGAGCGCCGCGGTCTGGGGGTTCTCGGCCGCCGCGCGCATCGCGACGCCCCAGGTGGTGAAGCGGAAGGCGAGCAGGAACGCGGTGATCAGCAGCGCCGCCGCGACGAAGGCCGCGACCCGCGTCTGGGCGATGGTGATGTCCCCGATGGTGAGGAGCTTGTCGCCCCACGGGTCGCCGAGCGCGAGGACGTCGGTGCCGATGCGGCGGGTGAGTTCGGTGGTGAGGAGGATGTCGACGCCGATGGTGACGATCGCGAGGACGCTGTGGTCGGAGCCGCGGTAGCGCCGCATGACGGTGTACTCGACGGCCGATCCGACGACGGCGGCGCCCGCGATGCCGACGGCGAGCGCGGGCCAGAAGCCGAGGTCGTCGTGGAGTACGGCGGTGACGTAGCCGCCCGCGAGGAGGAGCGAGGCGTGGGCGAAGTTGACGACCTCGGTGGCTTTGAAGATGACGACGAAGCCGAGGGCGATGAGGGCGTAGACGGAGCCCATCGAGAGCCCGCCGAGGAGGAGTTCGACGAAGGTGGTCATGAGGCGGCCTCCTCGCCGCTGGGGCTGTTGGGGGCGCTCTCGATGGTGTCGGCGGTATCGGCGCTCCCGCCGAGATAGGCGCGGACGACCGCCGGGTCGCTCTGCACCTGGGCGGGCGTACCGCCGGCGATCCGGCGTCCGAAGTCGAGTACGGTCACGGCGTCGGCGAGCCGCATCACCACCCCCATGTCGTGTTCGACCAGCACGATCGAGATGCCGAGGCTGTCGCGTACACCGGCCACGACGGCGGCCGTACGGCGCCGCTCGTCGGCCGTCATCCCGGCGACGGGTTCGTCCAGGAGCAGCACCGTGGGCTCCATGCACAGGGCGCGGCCCAGCTCGACGAGCTTCTGTTTGCCGTACGGGAGGGCGCCCGCCGGCCGGTCCAGATCGTCGGCCAGCCCCACGAACTCGGCTATCTCGCCGACCCTGGCCCGGTGTCGGCGTGCCTCGCGGGCGGCGGACGGCAGACGGAGGCCGGTGGCGAGGAAGCCGGCGCGGGTGAGGCGGTGACGGCCGAGCAGCATGCTGTCGGCGACGGTGGCGTGCGGCGGGAGCGCGAGGTTCTGGAAGGTGCGGGCGACGCCGAGCGCGGCGACGCGGTGCGGGGCGAGGCCGGTGAGTTCGGTCGCGCCGAGGCGGACGCTGCCGGAGGTGGCGCGGTAGACGCCGGACAGAACGTTGAAACAGGTGGACTTGCCGGCGCCGTTGGGGCCGATGACGGCGTGGACGCTGCCGGGTTCGACGGTGAAGGAGACGGCGTCGAGGGCGGTGAGCCCGGCGAAGCGGACGGTGACGTCGGTGACGGTGAGGGGTGGTGGGGGGCTGTGGGCCGGACCGGTGCCGCCGGGGTCGGGCCCGGTGTTGCCCGGGTCCTGCCCGGTGCCGCCGACCGTCCGTTCGGGATGTCCGGCCGACGCGTGGCCTTCGGCGCCGGCCGGGCTCGCCTCGAAGTCCGTCACGCGGTCCACCTCCGGAGCACCGGGGCGGACGCCTGTGCCCGGCCCGCGTCCTCGGCGGCCGTCTCGTCCACGACGCCGAGGTAGCGGCGGCGTACCTCGTCGGAGGCGGCCAGCTCGGCGGCGTCCCCTTCGAGCGTGACCTCGCCGACCTCAAGGACGTACGCGCGGGAGGCCAGCCGCAGGGCCATGGACGCGTTCTGTTCGACAAGAAGGACCGATGTGCCTGTGGAGTTGATCTGCTGGATGGTCTCGCCGATCCGGGCGGCCATCAGGGGGGCGAGCCCGAGGGAGGGTTCGTCCAGGAGGAGCAGCCGGGGGCGGGCCATCAGGCCCCGGCCGAGCGCGAGCATCTGCTGCTCGCCGCCGGAGAGCAGTCCGGCGCGCTGGCCGGCGCGGTCGGCGAGTACGGGGAACAGCGCGTGCACCTCGGCGAGGGAGGCCAGGTACTGCTTGCGGCCGCCGCGCGCGCCGAGTGCGCCGGCCCGCAGATTGTCCGCCACCGTCATCCGGGCGAACACCTGCCGCCCTTCCGGGACCTGGACGACTCCGGCCGCCACGACCCCGGCGGCGCCGAGCCCGTCGAGGGACCGGCCGTCGAAGTGGACGGTACCGGCGCCGGCCGTGCCCCGGTGGAAGCCGAGTGTGCGGGAAATGGCCCTGAGCAGGGTGGACTTGCCCGCGCCGTTGCCACCGAGCACCGCGGTGATCCCGCCGGACGGTACGTCGACGGACACCTCGTGCAGTGCGCGCACCGGGCCGTAACCGACGGACAGGGCACGCACTTCGAGCGCGGCCATGCATTCTCCTCTGCGATCGGCTCCGCTTGATTCCGCTTCATTCGGCCGTCCTGACCTGCGTCCTGACACGCCGTGGAGGCACACCTCAGCACCGGGCCGGGGCACCGTCCACGGCGCGGGCCCGAATCGCTGCTGATGACCAGCGGTGCGGTGGCCGGATTGTGCACGCGCACAAGGGGTGTCGTACCGCGCCTCCCGGTGGCATCCTCACCAGCCATGGGTGGCCGCAGAGCGCGCACTGATCGTGAGTGGTCGGTCCTGGTGACCGCGTCCCGGACGCTGCTGGAACGCGTACCGGCGCTGACCGACCAGCTGATGGACGAACTCGACGACCACTCCGAGCAGTTCGAGGCGGCCGTGCCGCGCGACGAACACTGGCGGCAGATCAACGAGGCGATGCGGTACGGGATCGAGGCCATCGCCGCCCCGCGTTCGGCCCCGCGCCGCGATCTGGCGTACGCGGAGGAGCTGGGACGCCGGCGCGCGGAGCAGGGGCTGGCGCTGGACCTGGTGCTGCACGCGTACCGGCACGCCGGCTATCTGGTGTGGGACGAACTGCTGCGCATCGTCGGCGAGAAGGACCCCGACGACGTGCCGATGCTCGTGCACACCGCGTCCCACATGTGGGCGGGGGTGGACCGGCAGGCGACGACGGTCGCGGAGGCGTACCGCAGCACGGAGCAGTCGATGCACCGGCGGAGCGACGAACGGGTGCAGGCGCTCCTCGACGCCCTGTTGGAGGGCCGCTCGACGCCGGGCCTCGCGGCCCGCGCGGCGGCCGGGCTCGACCTGCCCGAGCAGGGGCGTTACGTGGTGGTGGTCGTCCGGGTGGAGCGGCAGAGCGGGCGGGAGCCGTTCCAGCGGGTGGCCGTGGCGGACGGGATGCGCTTCTTCTGGCGGATGCGTACGGACTGCGAGATCGCGGTGGTCGCGCTCGACGGGGAGACGGGTCTCACGGAGCTGACGGCGCTGCTGTTACGGCTCTGCCAGGGCCCCGGTGGCATCAGCCCGGTGGTGGACAGCCTGGCCGGGCTGGGCCGGGCGCGCCGGCTGGCGGAGACGGCGCTGCGTACACTCCCGCCGGACGCTCCGAGCATCGTCCGCCTGGACGAACGCCTCCCGACAGCCCTGGTGGTGAGCCAGCCGGAACTCGCGGCCCGGCTGATCGCGGACGTGTTCGGCCCGCTGCTGGACCTGGACCCGGCGGACCGCGCGATCCTGCTGGAGACGCTGGACGCGTGGCTGGAGTACGGCGGCTCGGCGGGCCGCGCGGCGACGCGCCTGTACTGCCACCGCAACACGGTCTTCAACCGCCTGCGCCGCCTGGAGCAACTGACGTCCCGCTCGTTGTCCCGCCCCCGGGACCTGATCGAGATGACGCTGGCCCTCGACGCGTTCCGGCTGACGCCGGGGTGAGGGGGTGGCGCCCGGTCGTGTCCTCGGTCGCCGGACGGGCATTCAGCCCGTCCGGCGATTGAGGACACAGCACGAAGCCCGTC
>NZ_JBHUZM010000042.1:0-53021 GCF_042667665.1 Streptomyces sp. NPDC057307
GGCCGGGCCCCGTCGCGTTTCACTCCCACGTGGCCGAGAAGCGAATAATCGATTGCCCCGGACCGTCCCCGAGGGACAACCTTGCACGGTTTGGGCCATCCACGACTCACTGGGACGTCATGCAGATTCGCGATCTTCCGTATCCCGATCCCGGGACACCCGATGCCCGGTCAGGACCGCGTTTCCTGTACTGGCTCGGGCGCAATCAGCTGCGTGGCCAGCTCAAATCGCTCTCCTGGGGACTGCTGCACCAACTGGGCGTCGCCGGGCTGCCGCTGGGTGCCGGACTCGCCGTACAGGCCGTGGTGGACCGCTCGGGCGCGCGGCTCGCGCTGGCCGGGGTCGTCATCGCCCTCTTCGGCGCCGCGATCACCGTCGGCGACACGATGCTGCACCGCGCGGCGGTCACCAACTGGATCACCGCGGCGTCCCGCGTCCAGCAGTTGCTGTCCCGCAAGACCGCCGAACTGGGTTCGGCGCTGACCCGCCGGGTCGCGGCCGGCGAGGTGGTCGCCGTGTCGACGGGGGACGTCGAGAAGATCGGCTGGTTCGTCGAGGCGCTGTCGCGCTTCCTGGCGGCCGCCGTCGCGATCGTCGTGGTCTGCGTCGGCCTCGTGCTGTATCTGCCGTCGATCGGCGCGGTCGTGGCCATCGGGATGCCGGTGCTGGCCCTCGCCGTACTGCCGCTGCTCCCCCGCGCCACCCGGCGCGCCGACGTCCAGCGCGACAAGGCGGGCCGGGCCACCGAGCTGGCCGCCGACACGGTGGCCGGACTGCGGGTGCTGCGCGGCATCGGCGGCGAGGAGCTGTTCCTCACGCGCTACCGGGAAGCGTCGCAGGAGGTCCGCGAGGCGGCCGTCCGCAGCGCCCGTATGTGGGCGCTGATCTCGGCGATCCAGGTCTTCCTGCCGGGCGTGCTGCTGATCACGGTGGTCTGGTACGGCGCGCTCCTCGCGGGCGACGGCCGGATCTCGGTCGGCGAGCTGGTCACCGTGTACAGCGCGGTCACACTGCTGCTCTTCCCGCTCCGGCACTTCGAGGAGATCGCCATGGCGTACTCCTTCTCGCGTCCCTCGGCGACGCGCGCGGCCCGTGTGCTGCGGCTGGAGCGGACCTCCTACGAGGACGAGCGCGGCGGTCTCGATGACGCCCGGCCCACCGGTGACCTCTACGACCCGGCCACCGGCATGCTCGCCCGCGCCGGGCGGCTGACCGCCGTCGTGTGCGGCGACCCCGACGCGGCCGGACGGCTGGCCGAACGGCTGGGCGGACACGCGGCGGAGGACGAGAAGAGCCCGTCCGTACTGCTGGGTTCGGTGGCGCTCGACGACCTCCCGCTGGACGCGGCGCGCGCCTCCGTCCTCGTACAGGACAAGGATCCGGTGCTGCTGTCCGGCACCCTCACCGAGCTGCTGGACGTGCCCGCGTCCGGGGCCGTGGAGCCGAAGGACGCCCTGGACGCCGCGCAGTGCGACGACGTGCTGGCCGCGCTCGGCCAGGCGTCGGTGGACGGCACCGGCGACCCGCTGCGCTCGCGCATCACCGAGCGCGGCCGGTCGCTCTCCGGCGGGCAGCGCCAACGGCTCGCGCTGGCCCGCTCGCTGGTCGCCGACCCGGAGGTGCTGGTCCTGGACGAGCCCACGTCGGCCGTGGACTCGCACACGGAGGCGCGGATCGCGGAAGGTGTCCGGCGGCTGCGCAGCGGTCGTACGACGGTCGTGTTCGCCTCGTCGCCGCTGCTGCTCGACCGCGCGGACACCGTGGTGTTCGTCCACGACGGGAAGGTCGCGGCGACGGGGGGACACCGGGAGCTGCTGCGGGACGACCCGCGCTATCTGAATGTCGTCACCCGGCAGACGGACGACGAGACGGAGAACCAGGACGGGACGGGTGGCGGCCTCGTGCCGACACCGCTCGCGACACGGGAACAGCTGGCAGAGATCGAGGAATCCGCATGATCGGCGTGGCACCACCGGAGTACGACCCGTCGGCACCGGAGTCGGCCACGACCCTGCCCGTCGCCCGCCCGGCGACGGTGCGGAGCTATGTCGTGGAGCTGCTGCGGCGCCATCGCAAGGCGTTCGGCCTGCTCATCGCGGTCAACGCGGTCGCGGTGATCGCGTCCATGGCGGGGCCGTATCTGCTCGGCGGCGTCGTCGAGGACCTGTCCGAGGGCGCGAAGGGGGCCAAGGAGCTGCATCTGGAGCGCACCGCGGTCATCTTCGCGGGCGCGCTGATCGTCCAGACCGTCTTCACCCGGATGATGCGGCTGCGTGCCGCGATGCTCGGCGAGGAGATGCTGGCGGACCTGCGCGAGGACTTCCTCGTACGGTCGGTACGGCTGCCCCCCGGCGTCCTTGAGCGCGCCGGGACCGGCGACCTGCTGTCCCGGATCACCACGGACATCGACCGGCTGGCCAACGCGATGCGCGAGGCCGTGCCCCAGCTGGCGATCGGCGTGGTGTGGGCGGGACTGCTGATCGGCGCGCTGGCGGTCACCGCGCCGCCGCTGGCGCTCGCGGTGGTGGTGGCGCTGCCGCTGCTGGTCGTGGGCTGCCGCTGGTACTTCAGGCGGGCGCCGTCGGCGTACCGCTCCGAGGCCGCGGGTTACGCGGCGGTCGCCGCCGTGCTCGCCGAGACGATCGACGCCGGGCGGACCGTCGAGGCGCACCGCCTCGGCCGCCGCCGGGTGGCGCTGTCCGACCGGCGTATCAAGGAGTGGACGGCGTGGGAGCGGTACAACCTCTGGCTGCGGTCGGTGCTGTTCCCGGTCATCAACCTCACCCATGTCACGATCTTCCTGGCGACGCTGGTGGGCGGCGGTGTCTTCGTACTGCAGGGCTGGATCACGGTCGGACAGCTGACGACCGGTGCGCTGTTCGCGCAGATGCTGGTCGACCCGGTCGGTCTCATCCTGCGCTGGTACGACGAGTTGCAGGTGGCACAGGTGTCGCTCGCCCGCCTCGTCGGCGTACGCGAGATCGAGCCGGACGACGGTGACGAGAAGGTCGTACCGGACGGCAGGGACGTCAGCGCCGACCGGGTCAACTTCGGTTACCGCGAGGGCGTCGACGTCCTTCACGAGGTGACGCTGGACGTCGCCCCCGGCACCCGCGTCGCGCTGGTCGGACCGTCCGGGGCGGGCAAGTCGACTCTGGGGCGGCTGCTGGCGGGGATCTACGCCCCGCGGACGGGCCGGATCACGCTCGGCGAGGCCGAGCTGTCGCGGATGCCCGCGGAGCGGGTGCGCGGCCATGTCGCCCTGGTCAACCAGGAGCACCACGTCTTCGTGGGGTCGATGCGCGACAATCTGCGGCTGGCCCGCGCGGACGCGGCGGACGCCGAGCTGTGGGCGGCGCTGGGCGCGGTCGACGCGGACGGCTGGGCCCGCGCGCTCGACGGCGGACTCGACACCGAGGTCGGCTCCGGCGGTACGACGCTCACGCCCGCGCAGGCGCAGCAGATCGCGCTGGCGCGGCTGGTGCTGGCGGACCCGCACACGCTGGTCCTGGACGAGGCGACGTCGCTGCTCGATCCGCGCGCCGCGCGTCATCTGGAGCGGTCGCTGGCGAAGGTTTTGGACGGCCGTACGGTCGTGGCCATCGCGCACCGGCTGCACACCGCGCACGACGCGGACGTGATCGCGGTGGTGGAGGAGGGCCGGATCAGCGAGCTGGGCAGCCACGACGAACTGGTGGCGGCGGACGGCGCGTACGCGGCGCTGTGGCGCTCCTGGCACGGCTGAGGCGCGGATCGGGGGCGGGGCCGGAGCCCGGATCGGGCGGGGGCGGGCCCCGTCGGGGCCGCGCTCCTCGGCGCCCCCCGACGGAGGACGATTCACGCCGCCACGCCGAGGCGGTGGCCGACGTCGTCGTGCGCCGTCTCCGCGTCCGGTGGCGCCCGCGCGCTTCTTCGAGGTCGGGGGCAGGGGGGCAGGCGCTCAGATCACGTTCAGCGCCGCCGCGGCTCCCACCCCGCCGAGCAGCATGAACACCGGCATCAGCACCTTCAGCTCCACCCAGCTCCCGGCCCTGAACCGGATCGCCTTCGGCGGCCCGATCGGGTACCAGCGCTTGCGCCCCACCGGGATCGGCCACAGGATCGGGCAGCCCGACACCGTCAGCGCGTCCCCGACGCAGTGCACCAGCGAACCGAGGACGATCGGCAGCCCCAGCCACAGATACTCCTGACCGGGCGCGGTGAACAGCCAGTCCGAGCCGTTGCCGGGCTTGTCCAGCACGCCGGCCAGGATCCACGCGCTCGTCGCGCCGAGCAGCCACACGAGTACGTCGCTCGACACCCGCGCCGCCCGCCACAGCAGCCCTTCGACGGCGAGCACCATATGGACGAACAGCAGCGCGAGCACCGCCCACCGGCCACCGAGGACCGCGAGCGCGGAGGCCCCGCCGCCGATCATGACGGCCCAGAGCCAGGTGTGCGTGAGGGTGCGGTGGCCACCGGTCCGCCGGGCGTCGGCAGGTTTCCTCGTCGCCTTGTAGACGGCGAACGACAGCTTGTCGACGATGCCGCACAGCGCCTTGGACACCGGCCCGAACGCCCGCGAGATCGTCGCCGACTTGTGGTCCAGGTCGGGGGCGAGCGCCGCCCCCGCGCAGATCAGCGCGCCCACGACCAGCACCGGCCAGGGCATGGTGCGGTCGGCCGCCGCCGCGGCGGCTCCCACCCCCAGCCAGGCCGCCGCGCCCGACAGCGAGTGCGCCGGTCCCATCATGGTCGTCCCCGCATGGTCGATCCCCGCCCCGTCGTCGCTGTGGTGATGCGTGCTGAAGGGCCCACCGCCGTTGCGGAAAGGCCCAGTTGACAGGGCAGCGTATCGCCCGTGATCTTCGGCCCGTCCTCCGGTTCCCTCATCGGGGCCGAAGGCAGGCAAGATGGGGGTGTGACCCTTATTGATCAGCTCCCGAAGGACGCCGACCCCGATGCCCTCTTCGAGGCCTTCTCGTCATGGGCCGAGGGCGAGGGCATCACGCTCTATCCGGCTCAGGAGGAGGCGCTGATCGAGGTGGTCTCCGGGGCCAACGTGATCGTCTCCACCCCCACCGGCTCCGGGAAGAGCCTGATCGCGGCGGGTGCGCACTTCACGGCGCTGGCCCAGGACAAGGTCACCTTCTACAGCGCCCCGATCAAGGCGCTGGTGTCGGAGAAGTTCTTCGACCTGTGCAAGCTCTTCGGTACGGAGAACGTCGGCATGCTGACGGGCGACGCGTCCGTGAACGCCGACGCGCCGGTCATCTGCTGCACGGCGGAGGTGCTGGCGTCGATCGCCCTGCGCGACGGCAAGCACGCCGACATCGGCCAGGTCGTGATGGACGAGTTCCACTTCTACGCGGAGCCTGACCGCGGCTGGGCCTGGCAGATCCCGATCCTGGAGCTGCCGCAGGCGCAGTTCATCCTGATGTCGGCGACGCTCGGCGACATGTCGCGGTTCGAGGAGGACCTGACCCGCCGTACGGGCCGGCCCACCTCCGTCGTCCGCTCCGCGACCCGCCCGGTGCCGCTGAGTTACGAGTACCGCCTCACCCCGATCACCGAGACGCTGACCGAACTGCTGGAGACCCGTCAGGCGCCGGTCTACATCGTGCACTTCACCCAGGCGGCGGCCGTCGAGCGCGCGCAGTCGCTGATGAGCATCAACATGTGCACACGCGAGGAGAAGGACCGGATCGCCGATCTGATCGGCAACTTCCGCTTCACCACCAAGTTCGGCCGCAATCTCTCCCGTTACGTGCGCCACGGCATCGGGGTGCACCACGCGGGGATGCTGCCGAAGTACCGCCGTCTCGTCGAAAAGCTGGCGCAGGCCGGTCTGTTGAAGGTGATCTGCGGTACGGACACGCTCGGCGTCGGCGTCAACGTCCCCATCCGTACGGTGCTGTTCACCGCCCTCACCAAGTACGACGGCACCCGCGTACGCACGCTGCGCGCCCGTGAGTTCCACCAGATCGCGGGCCGGGCCGGCCGGGCCGGTTTCGACACGGCGGGCTTCGTCGTCGCGCAGGCGCCCGAGCATGTCGTGGAGAACGAGAAGGCGCTCGCCAAGGCGGGCGACGACCCGAAGAAGCGCCGCAAGGTGGTCCGCAAGAAGGCCCCGGAGGGCTTCGTCGCCTGGTCGGAGACGACGTTCGACAAACTGATCGGCTCCGACCCCGAGCCCCTGACCTCCCGCTTCCGGGTCACCCACACCATGCTGCTGTCGGTCATCGCGCGGCCCGGCAACGCCTTCGAGGCGATGCGCCATCTCCTGGAGGACAACCACGAGCCGCGCAAGCAGCAGCTGCGGCACATCAGGCGCGCGATCGCCATCTACCGGTCGCTGCTGGACGGCGGCGTGGTGGAGCGCCTGGAGACCCCGGACGCCGAGGGCCGCATCATCCGGCTCACCGTCGACCTCCAGCAGAACTTCGCGCTCAACCAGCCGCTGTCGACCTTCGCGCTGGCCGCGTTCGAACTGCTGGACCCGGGCTCGCCCTCGTACGCGCTGGACATGGTCTCCGTCGTCGAGTCGACGCTGGACGATCCCCGGCAGATCCTCGCCGCGCAGCAGAACAAGGCGCGCGGCGAGGCGATCGGCCAGATGAAGGCCGACGGGGTCGAGTACGAGGAACGGATGGAGCGGCTGCAGGAGTTCACGTACCCGAAGCCGCTGGAGGAACTGCTGTGGCACGCGTACGAGGTCTACCGCACCAGCCATCCGTGGGTCGGCGACCACCCGGTGTCGCCGAAGTCCGTCATCCGTGACATGTACGAACGGGCCATGACCTTCACGGAGTTCACGTCCCACTACGAACTGGCGCGCACCGAGGGCATCGTGCTGCGCTATCTCGCGGGCGCGTACAAGGCGTTCGAGCACACCATCCCCGACGATCTGAAGTCGGAGGACCTGGAGGACCTGATCGCCTGGCTCGGCGAGATGGTGCGGCAGGTCGACTCCAGCCTCCTCGACGAGTGGGAGCAACTGGCCAACCCGGAGGTGGAGACGGCCGAACAGGCGCAGGAGAAGGCCGACCAGGTCAAGCCGGTCACCGCCAACGGGCGCGCGTTCCGGGTGCTGGTGCGCAACGCGATGTTCCGCCGGGTCGAGCTGGCGGCCCTCGACAAGACCTACGAACTGGGCGAGCTGGACGCCGAGTCGGGCTGGGACGCGGACGCCTGGGGCGAGGCGATGGACGGGTACTGGGACGAGTACGACGAGCTGGGCACCGGTCCCGACGCGCGCGGCCCGAAGCTGCTCGGTATCGAGGAGGACCCGGAGCACGGCCTGTGGCGGGTCCGGCAGTCGTTCGCCGATCCGAACGGCGACCACGACTGGGGCATCAGCGCGGAGGTCGACCTCGCCGCGTCCGACGAGGAGGGCCGGGCCGTGGTCCGCGTGACCTCCGTGGGCCAGCTGTCCGCCGGCTGAGCCCCTTCCCCGGCACTTGAGAACACTGGAGAACGAGAACGATGACGACGAATCCCGCCGAGCGGCTGGTCGATCTGCTCGATCTTGAGCGGATCGAGGTCAACATCTTCCGCGGGCGGAGCCCGGACGAGTCGCTGCAGCGGGTCTTCGGCGGCCAGGTCGCCGGCCAGGCCCTGGTGGCGGCCGGGCGCACCACGGACGGCGACCGCCCGGTCAACTCGCTGCACGCCTACTTCCTGCGCCCCGGCCGGCCGGGCGTGCCGATCGTCTATCAGGTCGAGCGGGTGCGGGACGGCCGGTCGTTCACGACGCGCCGGGTCACGGCGGTGCAGGAGGGCCGGACGATCTTCAATCTGACGGCGTCCTTCCACCACGCGGAGGAGGGCGGCTTCGAGCACCAGTTGCCGCCGCGTCTCGACTTCCCGGACCCCGAGTCGCTGCCGACGGTGGTGGACGAGGTCCGTGAGCACTTGGGCGAGCTGCCCGAGGCGTACCAGCGGATGGCGCGCCGCCAGCCGTTCGACATCCGCTACGCGGACCGGCTGCGCTGGACGCCGGAGGAGGTCAGGGACGCCGATCCGCGCAGCGCGGTGTGGATGCGCGCGGTGGGTCCGCTGGGCGACGACCCGCTGGTGCACACGTGCGCGCTGACGTACGCGAGCGACATGACGCTGCTGGACGCGGTCCGTATCCCGGTCGAGCCGCTGTGGGGGCCGCGCGGGTACGACATGGCGTCGCTGGACCACGCGATGTGGTTCCACCGGCCGTTCCGCGCGGACGAGTGGTTCCTGTACGACCAGGAGTCGCCGATCGCGACCGGCGGGCGGGGTCTGGCCCGGGGCCGTATCTACGACCGCTCGGGCCGGCTGCTGGTCTCGGTCGTCCAGGAGGGGCTGTTCCGCAAGCTCGCCGGCTGAAGCGCGACAATGGACGGGATAACGGGACCGACTGCTTCCGAGGAGACCTTGATGACTCTGTACGACATCCCGCTGCGCACCCTGACCGGTGAGGCCACGTCCCTGGCCGCGTACAAGGGCCGGGCGGTGCTGGTGGTGAACGTCGCGTCGAAGTGCGGCCTCACCCCGCAGTACGCGGGCCTGGAGCGGCTCCAGCAGACGTACGGCGACCGGGGCCTGACGGTCGTGGGCGTGCCCTGCAACCAGTTCGCGGGCCAGGAGCCGGGCAGCGCCGAGGAGATCGAGACGTTCTGCTCGACGACGTACGGCGTGAGCTTCCCGCTGCTGGAGAAGTCCGAGGTCAACGGCGAGAACCGGCACCCGCTGTACCGGGCGCTGACGGAGAAGGCCGACGCCGAGGGCGAGGCGGGCGACGTGCAGTGGAACTTCGAGAAGTTCCTGATCTCCCCCGACGGCGAGGTCGTGGGCCGCATCCGCCCCCGTACGGAGCCGGAGGCCCCGGAGGTCATCACGGCGATCGAGGCCCAACTCCCCGCGTAGCGCGAATTCTTGACACCGGTGCATCCACCATGCATTCACGTCTTCATCACAGTTGCGCCACAACCGGAACGAGGGTCGTACAAGGGGGCGAGTCACGCCGTTACGGTCATCCCCTCACGAAGCAGCCCTTGGGGGACACATGAGCTTTTCGCCACCTGCCGCGCCCGGCCCGAACCCCTACGTCGGCCCGCCGGCGCCGCCGCCGGGCCGTCCGAAGTGGACGCGCAAGCGGGTACTCCTGCCGTCCGTGGCGGTGCTGTTCCTCCTGGGCGTCGTCATCGGCCAGGGGGACGACACGGCGGGGACGCAGAACGCGGCCGACGCGAAGCCGGGAGCGACGGCGACCGCGACCGCCACGGTGACCGCCTCCCCCGAACCGGCGGTGACCGAGACGGTGACGGCCGACCCGAAGCCGGCGCCCACGGTGACCAAGACGAAGACCGTCAGGGTGACGGTCGCGCCGGCCGCCGACGACAACGGCGACACCGGGGGGTCGGGCGGCTCCGGAGGCGACTCCACGTACTACGCCAACTGCACGGCCGTCCGCGCCGCGGGCGCCGCCCCGATCCGCTCGGGCGACCCGGGCTACGGCTCACACCTGGACCGCGACGGGGACGGCGTGGCCTGCGAGTGAGGTGCCGCCCGGGCTGTCCGGCGGACCTAGGGCCTGTCGTTCGGATCTTGCCGGGCTCGCGGTCCCTGGCACGCGCGCTTCCCGCGTTGTCGTCGGTCGGCATGGCTCCGCCATGCCTCCCTTCTCCGCCTTGGAATCGCACGCACCAGACCCCGCTCCCTGATCCGGCCTGATCCAAACGACAGGCCCTAGCGGATCGGCATCCCCGACAGCGTCCGGGCGATGACCAGGCGCTGGATCTCGCTCGTGCCTTCGAAGATCGTGTAGATCGCGCTGTCGCGGTGCATCCGTTCCACCGGGTACTCCCGGGTGAAGCCGTTGCCGCCGAGGATCTGGATCGCCTGCGCCGTGACCTGTTTGGCCGTCTCGCTCGCGTACAGCTTCGACATGGAGCCCTCGGCCGCGGTGAAGGGCTTGCCCGTGGCCGCCATCCAGGAGGCGCGCCACACGAGCAGCCGGGCCGCGTCGACGCGGGTACGCATGTCGACGAGCTGGAAGGCGATGCCCTGGTTGTCGATGATCGGGCGGCCGAACTGGGTGCGGGTCCTGGCGTAGTCGAGTGCCACCTCGTACGCGGCGCGGGCCGTGCCCACGGCCATGGCGCCGACCGCGGGGCGTGACGCCTCGAAGGTCGCCATGGCCGCGTTCTTCACGCGCTCGCCGCCGGCCCCCTTGGTCGCTTTGGCCTCGCGGGCGCGGGCCAGCCGCTCGTCCAGCTTCTCCTTGCCGCCGAGCAGGCAGTGGCCGGGGACGCGTACGTCCTCCAGGACCACTTCGGCCGTGTGCGACGCGCGGATGCCGTGCTTCTTGAACTTCTGGCCCTGGGAGAGGCCGGGCGTGGCGGGCGGCACGATGAACGAGGCGTGGCCCTTGGAGCCGGCCTCGGGATCGACGACGGCGACCACGACGTGGACGTTGGCGATGCCGCCGTTGGTCGCCCAGGTCTTGGTGCCGTTCAGCACCCATTCGTCCTTCGCCTCGTCGTAGACCGCGCGGGTGCGCATGGCCGCGACGTCCGATCCGGCGTCGGGCTCGGAGGAGCAGAACGCGGCGACCTTCACGTCGTGCACGTCGCCGTACATCTGCGGTATCCAGGTGCCGATCTGCTCGTCCGTGCCGTTGGCGAGGACGCCGACGGCGGCGAGTCCGGTGCCGACGATCGACAGGCCGATGCCCGCGTCACCCCAGAACAGTTCCTCCATCACCATGGGGATGGAGAGGCCCGTGGGGTCGAAGTACTGCTGTGCGTAGAAGTCGAGGGAATAGACACCGACCTTGGCGGCTTCCTGGATGACGGGCCACGGAGTCTCCTCGCGCTCGTCCCACTCGGCGGCCGCCGGGCGGACGACGTCGGCGGCGAACCCGTGGAGCCAGTCGCGTACTTGCTTCTGGTCGTCGTTGAGTTCGAAGCTGAACTCGGCCATCGTCTTCCTCCAGCACGGCTGTTACTTACGGTAACAACAGTCTGTTACCGACAAGTAGAGGATGTCAACCTGCGGCGGGCTGATCCGCGAGGACGGCGGGCTTGGTGTTACGTTGCCGGGGCGTCACGGAATCGCTCGGGCGGGGAGACACTCATGGGGACCACACAGCAGACCGACCAGCACCGCTCCGCGCATCAGCGGCGCCGCCAACTCCTGGAGGCCGCCGACCGGGTCGTGCTGCGTGACGGACCGAAAGCCTCCATGAACGCCATCGCGGCCGAGGCCGGTATCACCAAGCCGATCCTCTACCGCCACTTCGGCGACAAGGGCGGGCTCTACCGCGCCCTGGCGAAGCGTCATACGGACGCGCTGCTCAGCGCGTTGAAGGCGGCGCTCGACGCGCCCGCCGACCGCCGCGCGCGGGTGGAGGCCACGCTCGACACCTATCTCGCGGCGATCGAGGCGCGCCCCCAGGTGTACCGGTTCCTGATGCATCCGGCCGACGCCACCGCCGACGCCCAACTCCCCGAGCAGGGCTTCGACGTGGGCCGGCACTCGGCCCCGCTGTTGCGCCGGCTCGGCGAGGAACTGGCCATCGTCATCGAGGAACGGGTCGATCTCGGGCCCGACAGCGCGCAGTTGGCGCGCGTCTGGGGCCATGGCATCGTCGGCATGATGCACGCGGCCGGTGACTGGTGGCTCGGTGAACGCCCTTGCTCACGCGCCCAGTTGGCGAGCAGCCTGGCCGATCTGCTGTGGGGCAGGCTGTCGCTGGTGGACGACCGGGCGGGCAGTCCGGGGCTCTGACGCGGGATCCGGGCCGGTCCGGAGGGGCCGCGCGCTCAGCTCCAGGACGCGCGCCGCGCCGCCCGCAGCACCTTGGCCCGGCGAAGGCCCGTCAGCCGGTCCGGATAGACCAGCCCCTCCAGATGGTCGCACTCGTGCTGGAGACAGCGCCCGAAGAATCCGGTGCCGTCGATCCGTACCGGCGCGCCGTCCGCCGTCACGCCCTCCACCACCGCGTGGTCGAGCCGCTCCGTGCCCGCTTCGAGACCCGGCAGCGAGAGGCACCCCTCGGCGCCCCGTACGGCGACGCCGTCCGCCGACACCAGCCGGGGATTGACGACATGCCCGAGGTGGCGGACGTCCTCGTCGTCGGGGCAGTCGTAGACGAACACCTGTAGCGGCACACCGATCTGGTTCGCCGCGAGACCGACCCCGTTCGCCCGGTACATCGTCGCGAACAGATCCTCGACCAGTCGGGCCAGCTCCGGCCCGAAGTCGGTGACGGGCCCGCAGGGGCTGTGCAGGGTCGGGTCGCCGAGCAGTCGCAGCGGACGGACCCGCCCGGCACTGCCCGGGATCAGCCGGTTTCGCATGGTTCCGCCGTGAAGTCAGCCCCGGGGTGCCCGAGTTCGATCGCCGCCATCGCGCCAGCGTACGTCGGGACGGCGACGCCGGCCGCCCGCCCCGCGTTTACCGGAACGTGATGCGCCGCATGTCTGGTTTTCACCCCCGCCCTGTGCTTAAAGTAGCGCCATCGAATTAATCTCAGAGTGAGAGGAATTGTGGCAACTACCTCGCTCCCCCGCACCTCCAACCGCAGCGCCGTGATCGCGGCCCTGCTCTCCGGCGCGGACACGGACCGTCAGCGGCTCATCGCGGACACCGGCCTCAGCCGGGCCACGGTGTTCCGCATCGTGGACGACCTGATGGCCGAATCCCTCGCCCTGGAGGGTTTCCGAGTGCTCCGGGAAGGCCCCGGCAGACAGTCGACGTCCGTGAGTTTCAACCACCGCTCCGCCCTCGTCTGCGGAGTCGACCTCGGCGGCACCAACTGCCGTGTCGTGGTGGCGGACGCGCTGGGCCGCGCCGTCATCAGGAGCCGGGACACCACGCCGCGCGACGCGACGGCGGACGAACTCGCCGCCTGGGTGGCCGGCCGGGTCACCGACCTGGTCGACCGCCACGGCGACGGCATCCCACTGCACACCGTCACGATCGGCCTGCCGGGTGTCGTCACCGGCGACGGACGGTCCGTCGTGGCGTCGCACAATCTCGGCCAGATCAAGGGCACCGGCTTCATCGAGCGGGTCTCCGCCCTGCTGGGCGTCGAGACGGCGGTCGGCAACGACTCCAACCTCGCCCTGCGGGGCGAACTCCAGTACGGCTCGCTGCCGGACCGGGAGACCGCCGTGCTGCTCGCCATGGGCACCGGCCTCGGTTCCGCCGTCTCCATCGACGGACAGGTCCTGCTCGGCAGGACGGGCCTGCTCGGCGAGTTCGGCCGGCTCCCCCTGCCCGGCCGCGAGGAACGCCTGCGCGACCTCCTGTCCGGGGCCGACCTGGTGGCGTACGCCCGCGGCCAGGGGGTCCAGGTGCCCACGGCGCGGGCCCTGTTCGAGGACCCGGAGGCGTACGCGCCGCTGCTGGCCGAGGTGCACGGCGCGCTGGCCCATCTGGTCACCGTCGTCGCGCTCGCGTACGAGCCCGGCACCGTCGTCCTCACCGGCGGCTTCTCGGAGTCGTTCGACAGCGCGCGGCTGACCGCCATCAGCGACCAGGTCGCCGACACGGTCGGGGTCCGCAGCGCGGTGCGCAGCTCCGACCTCGGGGACTCGGCGGGCCTGCTCGGCTCGATGGCGTCCTCGCTCGGCCGGCTCTACGACTCGCTGGGCGTGAGCGCGGACGACGCGGCCTCCGTGGCCGTCGACCGCGAACTGGTCGTCCGCCGTCTCGCGGACTGCCCCACGGCCCCCTCGGCCCCCACGGCCGGCCCCGGTGCCCCCGGCACCACGTCCGACCAGGACGACAAGACCCCCCGCACCAGGCACGACGAGCAGATGGCAGAAGGGTGACAACGATGAACCGATCACGGACCCGGTGCGCACTCGCGGCGCTTCCGGTCCTCGCGCTCACGCTGACGGCGTGCGGCGGTGGCGGGGTGGCGAAGGCCGACTCCGACAACAAGCTGACGATCTGGATGATGACCGGCGGGCCGGGCGAGGACCCGCTGATCAAGGAAGCGACCGCCGAGTTCAAGAAGGACCACCCGGACATCGCGGTGGACATCGAGATACAGCAGTGGGACGGCGTCGCCACCAAGATCACCACGGCACTGGCCAGCGGCAACCCGCCGGACATCGTGGAGATGGGCAACACCCAGACCCCGCTGCAGACCTACTCCGGCGGTCTCGCCGATCTCACGGAGAGCAAGAAGTCCTTCGAAGGCTCCGCCGACTGGCTCACCGGTCTCTCCGGCCCCTCGGAGTACGACGGCAAGCTGTACGCCACGCCGCTCTACGGCGGCACCAAAGTGGTCATGTACAACAAGAAGATGTTCGCCGACGCGGGCATCAGCTCACCCCCGAAGACCCTCGCCGAACTCCAGGCGCACTGCGGCACCCTCGCCGAGTCGAACAAGGGCACGGCCAACTTCTCCGGCTTCTACGTGCCGGGCCAGTACTGGTTCAACGGCATGCCCTTCCTCTTCGCCAAGGGCGGCAAGATCGCCTCGCAGAAGGACGGCACCTGGCAGGCGGAGATGTCGTCGGCGGAGAACCAGGCCGGCCTCAAGGCGTGGAAGTCCTTCCAGAACACCTGCTCCACCCCGTCGTCCGTCGGCGTCAACACCGACAGCCCCGACCAGGACCAGCTGTTCGCCGACGGCAAGGCCGCCATGGCGTACGTCAAGGCGTGGGAGCCGGCCGCCGTCATCGAGAAGAACCCGAAGATGAAGGAGAACATCGGCTTCTTCGCCATGCCGGGCTACACAGAGTCGAGCGCGATGCCCGTGATCGTCTCCGGGTCGACCATCGGCATCGCCGCGGGCAGTCCCGACCGGGACGCCGCCGAGGACTGGCTGCGGATCGTCACCGGAAAGAAGTTCCAGCAGAAGATGGCGCTGAAGCTCAACCTGCTGCCGATCTCCCCGTCGTTCACCCCGGCCGGCGTGCCCGAGCAGCTGACCGTCGCCTCGCAGGCCAGCAAGGTGAGCCAACCGCTGCCCAACAGCCCCGGCGAGGCGACGCTGGAGACCGAGCGCTACAACGAACAGTTCTTCTCGAAGATCGCGAGCGGTGCCGACATCGGCTCGTCGTCGGCCGCGTACGACAAGCACGCGACGGACGCCTTCAACTCGCTGAGCGACTGACACCCCTGGACGCCTGATGGCACTCACTGAGAAGCACCGTCCGGTGCGCGCGCCGGACCGGGACCGCCGCACCGGGCCACCCGGCCGGCGCCGGCCGGCGCGCCGGACCCGGATGCTGCCGTGGGCGATGCTCGCCCCCGCGCTGGCCGCGCTCCTGCTGATCCAGGGTTATCCCCTGGTACGGCTGCTGACCCTGTCGACCCAGGAGTTCGGCCCCCGGTCGCTGTTCACCGGGAAGTCGGACTTCATCGGCCTGGACAACTTCACCCGGATCTTCACCGACGCCGACTTCCTGGCGGTCCTGCTGCGCACCGTGGTGTTCACGCTGGTGTGCGTGACGCTGTTGATGGTGCTGGGATTCCTGATCTCGCATCTGCTGATGACGATCTCGCCGTGGGCCCGCGTCGTCACCACCGTGTGTCTGGTGCTGGTGTGGGCGATGCCCATGGTGGCGGCGACCCTGGTCTGGCAGTGGATGTTCCAGCCGCAGTACGGCGTCGCCAACTGGCTGCTCACCCAGCTCCGGGTCTTCGGGGACATGTCGGTCTACGACTGGTTCTCCCATCCCACCCAGGCGCTGGGCCTGATCATCCTGCTGACGGTCTGGAAGGGCCTGCCGTTCGTGGCGCTGACCCTGTTCGCCGCGCGCGGCCAGATATCCGAGTCCCTGTACGAGGCGGCCCGCCTCGACGGTGCGGGGACGCTCCAGATGTTCCGCCACATCACCATTCCGATCATGCGGCCCGTCCTCGCGATCCTCACCATCCTCGAAGTGATCTGGTCGGTGAACTCGTTCACCCCGATCTGGGTGCTCACCCAGGGCGGCCCCGACGGGGCGACCACCACGCTCGGCGTGTACGCGTACATCACCGCGTTCAGCCGTAACGAGTACGGGAGCGGCGCGTCGGTCGCCGTGGTGACCGTGGTGATCCTCGCCCTGTTCTCCGTCGCCTACGTACGCAGGCTGTCCCGGCAGGGAGATGTCGTATGAGCGCCACCAAGACGTCACCACGCACGCCCGCGCGCAGGCGGCGCACCGTCAACAACGCGATCGCGATGGCGGTCTCCGCCGTGATGGTGTTCCCCGTCTACTGGATGGTGGCGACCGCGCTCAAGCAGCGGTCGGACATCCTCAGCGCCGTACCGAAGTTCATCCCCTGGCCGATCAGCCTGGAGAACTTCACCCGGGCGCTGGACAAACCCGGCTTCTGGATTTTCGTCCGCAACTCCCTGACGGTGACGGTCTCCTCGGTCGTCCTGTCACTGATCATCTCGCTGTTCGCGGCGATCGCGATCGCGCGGTTCCGGTTCGCCGGCCGCAAGGCGGTGCTGACCATTCTGGTGCTCGTGCAGATGGTCCCGGCGGCGGCCATGGTCATCCCGGTGTATCTGATGCTCCGGTCCGTCGGCGGGCTGGACTTCCTGCCCGGCCTGGTCTTCACGTACATGACCTTCGTGCTGCCGTTCACGATCTGGACGCTGCGCGGGTTCGTGGACGGTGTCCCCGTCGAGCTGGAGGAGGCCGCGCTCGTTGACGGGTGCGGGCGGTTCCAGATGTACGTACGGGTGCTGCTGCCCCTGCTGATGCCGGGCATCGTGGCGACCTCGATCTTCGCCTTCGTCAACGCGTGGGACGACTACATCTTCGCCTACGTGATCATGAAATCGCAGGACAACTACACGCTGCCGGTCTGGCTCGTGTCGTTCAAGACCTCGGAGAGCGTGGACTACGGCGCGATGATCGCGGCCTCCACGATCTTCTCCATCCCCGTACTCGTCTTCTTCCTGCTGGTGCAGCGCCGTCTCGTCGGCGGCATGACCAGCGGCGCGGTCAAGGGCTGACCGGCCCGGGGAGACCCGTACGACCGCACGACGACCATTCGCAAGGTGAGGAATCGAATCATGACCGAGCTGTCCCGGCTCGCCCACGGCGTGCTGTTCCCCGCGCTCGGACGCAGGACCGTCCCCAGGTGGGCGCGCGCCCGGGTCGCCGAAGGACTCGGCGGCTTCGTCCTGTTCGGCAAGGACATCGCCTCCGCCGAACAGGTGCGGGAGCTGACCACCGCTCTGCACGGCCTCCGTGACCATGTGCTGCTCTCCGTCGACGAGGAGGGCGGCGACGTCAACCGGCTGGAGGACCACGGCGGTACGTCCGTACCGGGCAACCACGCCCTGGGCCGTCTCGACGACCCCGCGCGGACCCGTGAGTCCGCCTACCAGATCGGTCTCTCGCTGGTGGAGGCCGGTATCGACTGGGACCTGGCGCCCGCCGTCGACGCGGCCGTCAACCCCCTCTCCCCCAACGGCATCCGGACCTTTGGCGCCGACCGCGCGCTGGTCGCCAAGCACGCGGCGGCCTGGGTCGAGGGGCTCCAGGCCGCCGGGGTGAGCGCCTGCGCCAAGCACTTCCCCGGTCACGGTCTCAGCTCCACCGACGCACACCTCGGGACACCGACCGTGGACCTGTCGCGGCAGGAACTGGTGGACCACTACCTCGACCCGTTCCGCGCGGCCATCGCCGCCGGGGTCGACAGCATCATGGTCTCGCACGTCCACCTCAGCCAGTTGGACGACGTCCCCGCCACCATCAGCCCCGCCGTACTCACCGGACTGCTCCGCGACGAGCTGGGCTTCGAGGGCGTCGTCATCACCGACGCGCTGGAGATGCGCGGCATCGCCGACGTGGCGAGCCTGCCCGACGCGGCGGTCCGGGCCATCGCGGCCGGCGCGGACGCGCTGTGTCTGGGGGCGTGGGCGTTCGGGGACGACGTGGACGCGGCGGCCGCCGCGCTGGTGAGGGCCGTGGAGAACGGCACCCTGCCGCTGGAGCGGCTGCGGGAAGCGAACGCGCGTCTCGCGAAGCTCGGCACCCGGCCGCGCGCCACGGGTGTCGCGCGCGACGACACCGTCGGCGCACGGCAGGCCCAGGACGTCCTGGAGGTGCGCGGCGACGCGGCGCTCAAGGGGAACCGCGCCCTGGTCGTACGGCTCGACCCGACGCACTCGCCCGCGCAGGGCGGCGCCTCCTGGGGCGTGGAGGCGCCGCTGCGCGCGGCGGGCATCGATGTCGAGGCGCTCGCGGTGGCGGGCGACACCTACAACGCCGAGGGCATGATCAAGGCCGAAGTCGGCCTGTATCTGGACGAGTTCGGGCCGGACGCCGATGTGGTGCTGCTGGTCCGCAGCTCGCACCGGTTCCCCTGGCAGAAGCCGGTCCTGGACGAGTTGCTGGAGCGGTATCCCCGCTGTGTCGTGGTCGACATGGGCGTGCCGGGCGACGAGTTCGACGGCTTCCGGGGCTGGGTGCGTACCTTCGGCGCCTCGCGCGTGTGCGCCCAGGCGGCGGTGGGCGCGCTGCTGGGCACGCGGTGAGCGCGGGCCGTCCGGCACGGGAGTCGGCCGGCGGGGGGCGGCTGTTCCGCGGCGGGAGGTTCGTGACGCCGGACGCCGGTGTCATGGACGGGTGGCTGCTCGTGCGGGACGGCCGTATCCACTCGCTGGGAACGGGCGAGCCGCCCGGCGATCCCGACGCGGTGGTGGAGCTGGGCGGGCGGATCGTCGTGCCGGGGTTCGTGGATCCGCACTGTCACGGCGGGGCCGGCCACTCGGTCTACACAGGCGACCCCGCCGCCGTACGGGGGGCGGCGGCGGGGCATCTCGCGCGGGGGACGACCACCATGCTGGCGTCCGTCGCGACGGTCGAGCCGGCCGCGATGGAGGCGGCCGTACGCGCTGTCGCGTCGGTCGTCGACGACGGGTCGGCGCCCAACCTGGTGGGCGTCCACTTCGAGGGGCCGTTCCTGTCGCCCGCGCGGCGCGGCGCGCAGACCCGCACCGCGCTGCGCGACCCCGACCCGGACCTGCTGGAGCGGCTGCTGGAGGCGGCGGGCGGGCACGCCGTGTCGATGACCGTGGCGCCGGAACTGCCGGGCGCGCCGGAGCTGATCCGGCGGTACGCGGGCGAACTGGTGTGCTGTCTGGGCCACACCGACGCGGACGCGGAGCAGTTCGCGCGGGCCGCCGATCTCGGTGCGCGCGCGGTGACGCACCTGTTCAACGCGATGCCTCCGCTGCACCACCGGGATCCCGGCCCGGTGGCCGCCGCGCTCCTCGATCCGCGGCTGGTCTGCGAACTCGTCCTGGACGGGCACCACTTGGCCGACGACACCGTACGGCTGGCGCACCGGGTCGCGGGCCCCGACCGGCTGGTGCTGGTCAGTGACGCGATGCCGGCGGCGGGCATGGCCGACGGGGACTACGCCTTCGCGGACCGCGAGGTGACCGTCGCGGACGGGGTGGCCCGGCTGCGCGGCACCGACACGCTCGCCGGGTCGACGCTGTTCGTGGCGGAGGCGTTCCGCAGGGCCGTCCTGACGGTGGGTCTCCCCCTGGCGGACGCCGTACGGATGTCGTCGGGCACGGCCGCCCGGCTGCTCGGGCTCGGCGACCGGGGTGAACTCCGTCCGGATCTGCGGGCCGACCTGGTGGAGCTGGACGCGGCCCTGCGACCCGCCCGGGTGTGGCTCGGCGGTGTGGCGGTGGGATGAACACCTGTTGAACGTCCGGGCCCCGGTGGGATGTGAAGGACCACCGGGGGCCCGGTGACGGTCATGTGCGGGCCGCGGGCGACCGGCCTGAGTGGTCCACTCCCGTCGCCCCGACCTTGATCCACACCCGCCCGGTCGCCGGATCGGCGGGACCGGGGTGCGCAACCAGCGCGAATGCCCTGCCGGCGGACAAACATCCCCTCCGTCCGGCCGAAATCCGCCTCGCGGCGTGTCGGCGGCTCCCCGGCGCGCCCGCCCGGCGCGTTCGTTCAGGCGTACGTGTGACAACGATCAGCCCGTTCTCCGGTGCCGTGGTTCGGGCCCGTGCGCGTATCTCGATAGGCTGAGGCCGGACCGACGCGAGGAGGATCAAGGACGATGGCAGGCAACACGGACCCGCTGTCGCCGCGGGCCAAGCTGGCCGTGACGGCAGGCAAGGCCGCAGCGGCGGTGTCGCGCGCTGCGGGGCGCGGCAGCGGATCGGTGATCGGCGGCAAGGTGGCGTTGCGGCTCGACCCGGACCTGCTGGCGGCTCTCGCGCAGCATCTGGACGTCGTGCTCGTGTCGGCGACGAACGGCAAGACGACCACGACACGGCTGATCGCCGAGGCCCTGCGGGCCAGCGGCCCCGTGGTGTCGAACGCGCTGGGCGCGAACATGCCGGCCGGCATCACCTCCGCCCTCGCGGGCGGTTCGGACGCCAAGTACGGCGTGATCGAGGTGGACGAGAAGTACCTCGCCGGTGTCGCGCGCGACACCACGCCCAAGGCGATCGCCCTGCTCAACCTCTCCCGCGACCAGCTCGACCGCGCCGCCGAGACCCGCATGCTGGCCGAGCACTGGCGCGAGGGACTGGCCGGCACGAAGGCCGTCGTCATCGCCAACGCCGACGACCCGCTGATCGTGTGGGCCGCTTCGTCGTCCCCGAACGTGGTCTGGGTCGCCGCCGGACAGGAGTGGAAGGACGACGCCTGGTCGTGCCCCGCCTGCGGCGGTGTGATGCAGCGTCCGGGCGACGACTGGTTCTGCGGCCAGTGCGGTTTCCGCAGGCCCGCGCCGAGTTGGGCGCTGCACGGCGATCATGTCCTGGACCCGCACGGCTCCGCCTGGCCGATCCACCTCCAGCTGCCGGGCCGCGCGAACCGCGCGAACGCCGCCACCTCCGCCGCCGTGGCCGCCACGTTCGGTGTGCCCCCGCAGGTCGCCCTGGAGCGCATGTACCAGGTGCAGGCCGTCGCGGGCCGGTACGACGTGGTGTCCTTCCTCGGCCGTGATCTGCGGCTGCTGCTGGCGAAGAACCCGGCGGGCTGGCTGGAGACGTTCTCGCTCATCGACCCGCCGCCCACCCCCGTCATCCTCGCGGTCAACGCCCGCGGCGCCGACGGTACGGACACCTCCTGGCTGTGGGACGTGGACTACACCCGGCTGGCCGGTCACCCGATCTTCGTCATCGGCGACCGCAAGCTGGACCTGGCGGTACGGCTGGAGGTCGCGGGCCTGGACTTCCGGGTGTGCGCGAACGCCGACGAGGCCGTGCAGATGGCGCCGCCCGGACGTATCGAGGCGATCGCCAACTACACGTCGTTCCAGGACCTGCGCCGCCGCGTCGGCAACTGAGACCGGCCACAGAGACACAGAGATGCAGTCGGAGAGGGACAAGCGAGCAATGAGCGACAACAGTCTGCGGCTGGTGTGGATCTACCCGGACCTGCTGAGCACCTACGGCGACCAGGGCAACGCCCTGGTGGTGGAGCGCCGGGCCCGGCAGCGCGGTCTCGACGTCACACGGGTGGACGTGCGCAGCGACCAGGCCGTACCGACCTCCGGCGACATCTATCTCATCGGCGGCGGCGAGGACCGGCCGCAGCGGCTGGCCGCGGAGCGGCTGCGCCGGGACGGCGGTCTCAACCGGGCGGTGTCCAACGGGGCGATCGTGTTCTCGGTCTGCGCCGGCTACCAGATCCTGGGCCACGAGTTCGTCAACGACCTGGGTGAGCGCGAGGGCGGTCTCGGGCTGCTCGACGTGATCTCCACCCGTGGCGAGGGCGAGCGGTGCGTCGGAGACGTACTGGGCGACATCGACCCGCATCTGGGGCTGCCGCCGCTGACCGGATTCGAGAACCACCAGGGCATCACCCATCTCGGCCCGACCGCCCGGCCGTTCGCGCGGGTGTCCCTCGGCCGGGGCAACGGTACGGGTGACGGCACGGAGGGCGCGTACAACGACACGGTGTTCGGTACGTACATGCACGGCCCGGTCCTGGCCCGGAACCCGCTGATCGCGGACCTGCTGCTGAAGCTGGCGCTCGACGTGAACGCGCTGCCGCCGGCCGACGACCGGTGGTACGAGGCGCTGCGCGCCGAGCGCATCGCCGCCGCGACGCAGCCTGCCTGAGCCCTGGCCTCGCACCGGCCCGACATCTCCCGTTCAACCCGCGGGCGTCCAGCAGTCGGACGCCTGGTTCGGCCCCGCCACCCCGCGCCGGTAGGGTGGCGGGGATTCAGCCGGACGACGTGGTCCGGCCGTCGGCCCACGTTGCAAAGGTTCTCCGGGCAATGCGAATTGGTGTGCTCACCTCCGGTGGCGACTGCCCCGGTCTCAATGCGGTGATCCGGTCCGTGGTGCACCGCGCCGTCGTCGACCACGGTGACGAGGTCATCGGCTTCCACGACGGCTGGAAAGGCCTTCTGGAGTGCGATTACCGCAAGCTCGACCTCGACGCGGTCGGCGGCATCCTGGCGCGCGGCGGCACGATCCTCGGCTCCTCCCGTGTCCAGCCCGCGCATCTGCGCGACGGTGTGGAGCGCGCGAAGGGCCACGTGGCCGACCTCGGTCTCGACGCGGTCATCCCGATCGGCGGGGAAGGCACCCTCAAGGCGGCCAACCTCCTCTCCGAGGCGGGGCTGCCGATCGTCGGTGTGCCGAAGACCATCGACAACGACATCTCCTCCACGGATGTGACCTTCGGCTTCGACACCGCCGTCGGTGTCGCCACGGAGGCGCTGGACCGGCTGAAGACCACCGCCGAGTCCCATCAGCGCGTGCTCATCGTCGAGGTGATGGGCCGCGAGACGGGCTGGATCGCGCTGCACTCGGGCATGGCCGCCGGTGCGCACGCCATCGTCGTCCCGGAGCGGCCGTTCGACATAGGCGAGTTGGCCGAGTTGGTCGGCAAGCGGTTCTCGGCGGGCAAGCGCTTCGCGATCGTCGTGGTCGCCGAGGGCGCCAAGCCCCGTGAGGGATCGATGGAGTTCGACGTCGGCGGCAAGGACATCTACGGGCACCAGCGCTTCGCGGGGGTGGCCAGGCAGCTCTCCGTCGAGCTGGAGGAGCGCCTCGGCAAGGAGGCGCGGCCGGTGATACTGGGCCACGTCCAGCGCGGCGGGACACCGACCGCGTACGACCGGGTGCTCGCGACCCGCTTCGGCTGGCACGCGGTGGAGGCCACGCACCGCGGCGAGTTCGGCATGATGACGGCGCTGCGCGGTACGGACATCGTGATGGTGCCGCTCGCGGAGGCCGTCGAGACCCTGAAGACGGTGCCCGCGGAGCGCTACGCCGAGGCGGAGTGCGTGCTCTGAGCCCCACTCGCCTCGGTTGATACGACGAACCGCCCCCGGCCGCCGACGGCGCCGGGGGCGGCTCTACTCTGGTCCCGGGTGCGGACACATCGCACCATTCGGGATCGTCGCAGCGGGAGAGCACGTATGGATCACGGCGAGCACGGCACCATGATGGATCTGCCGCCGTTCACGCTGAACCGCGCGCTGGAGTTCTCGCCCGACGCGTTCTTCCTCGTCGGCTGTCTGGTGGCGCTCGCGCTGTACGGCTGGGGTGTCGTACGGCTGCGCGCCCGGGGCGACGGCTGGTCGCCGGGCCGCACCATCTCCTTCGTGCTCGGCGTGCTCACCATCGCGCTGATGATGTGCACCGCGCTGAACGACTACGGCATGGTCATGTTCAGCGTGCACATGGTCCAGCACATGGTGATCAGCATGGTCTCCCCGATCCTGCTGCTCCTGGGCGCGCCGGTGACGCTGGCGCTGCGCGCGCTGCCGGTCGCGGGCCGGGGCCGCAAGGGGCCGCGCGAGGTGCTGCTGGCGTTCCTGCACAGCCGGTTCATGCGGTTCGCCACACATCCCGCGTTCACGATCCCGCTGTTCATCGCGAGCCTCTACGGCCTCTACTTCACCCCGCTCTTCGACTTCCTCATGGAGTCGAAGCCGGGGCACATCGCGATGATGATGCACTTCCTCGCCACCGGGCTGATCTTCTTCTGGCCCATCATCGGCGTGGACCCGGGGCCGCACCGGCCCGGCTATCTGATGCGGATGCTGGAGCTGTTCGCCGGGATGCCGTTCCACGCGTTCTTCGGGATCGCGCTGATGATGGCGAGCGAGCCGATGGTGCGGGCGTACGACAATCCGCCGGCGTCCCTGGGCATCGACCCGCTCTCCGACCAGAACGCGGCGGGCGGTATCGCCTGGGCGTTCAGTGAGATCCCGTCCGTCCTCGTGCTGGTGGCGCTGGTGTACCAGTGGTACCGGTCGGACCAACGCCAGGCGAAGCGCTCGGACCGGGCCGCCGACCGGGACGGTGACAAGGAGCTGGCCGCGTACAACGCCTACCTCGCGTCGTTGCAGGCACGCGGACAGTAGCGCGGAACACCCCTTCCGGGTGACGATGGTCCTTACGGCCACGGTCACGGCCAGGAGGAGGACGCACATGTCCGGATCCGGATCCACGAAGACGATGGGTGTGCTCACCGTCGGTGCGCTGGTGGTCGTGACGGCCTACACGGCGGCGCTGGGGAGCAACGGCTGGCTCTGGTTCGGATGGGTGGTGCTGGGGCTGGTGACGGTCGCGATGGTCGCCTCGCGCGGCAACTGAGGCAACTGCGAAGGCGGCGCCCGGCCTCGTCGTCGGCGCTCCGCCGTCAGTCCGCCGCCGGGGTGAGCACCGGCTCCGGTGTGCGCGTCTCGTCCAGGTTGTTCTCCACCCAGGCACGCAACTGGCCCAGCGGTACGGCCACTCCGCGTCCCAGCGGCGTCAGTTCGTACTCGACGTGGAGCGGGACGGCCGGATAGACGGTGCGGTCCACGAAGCCGTGGTCGGCCAGTCGGCGCAGGGTGCTGGTGAGCACCTTGGGACTGACCCCCTGGAGCCGCCGCTGGAGCGCGCCGAAGCGCTGCGGGCCCTCTTCGAGGGCGCCGATGGCGAGAGCGGCCCACTTGTTGGCCAGCAGGCCGAGGACGTCCCGGCAGGGGCACTGCGCGGCATAGACGTCGTGCTTGTCGTGCCGGCCCGTCGTGCACGGCTCAGCCATACGATCCACTCCTCTTGGCGCCGCGGTGCGTGTTGGCCCCACCGAACCGGTCACTTCCTTTCGGATAGTAGTGTCCCTTGCGGGTTACCACTACCCAGGGAGTACTTTTTCGGTGCCGAAGATCCACCGCACTCTTCCAGGAGACTTGACCGACATGAGCAGTGAGCCGACCATGCGCGCGATCACCCAGGACTCCCTCGGCGGGCCCGAGGTGCTGCGCCTCACCGAACGCCCGCGGCCCACCCCGATTCCGACCGAGGTGCTGGTACGGGTCCACGCGGCGGGCGTGAACCCGGTCGACTGGAAGTCCCGCGAGAGCGGCGGCATGGCCGGTCTCCTCGGCGCACCGCCGTTCGTCCTGGGCTGGGACGTGTCCGGTGTCGTGGCGGAGGTCGGCTTCGGTGTGCACACGCTGAAGGTGGGCGACGAGGTGTACGGGATGCCCTGGTTCCCGCGTCCGGCCTCCGCGTACGCCGAGTATGTGACGGCGCCCTCGCGGCAGTTCGCGCTCAAGCCCCGCACGGTCGACCACCACACGGCGGCGGCCGTGCCGCTGGCAGGCCTGACCGCCTGGCAGTCGCTCGTGGACGCGGCGCGCGTGGAGGCGGGGCAGCGGGTGCTGATCCACGCGGCGGCGGGCGGTGTGGGGCACCTGGCGGTGCAGTTCGCCAAGCACCTCGGGGCCCATGTCATCGGCACGGCGAGCGCCGCGAAGCACGACTGGCTGCGCGAGCTGGGCGCTGACGAGGTCGTGGACTACACGAAGGTCCGCTTCGAGGAGGTCGTGAGCGACGTCGACGTCGTCATCGACCTGGTCGGCGAGGGGCACGACGCGACGACCACCCGCTCGCTGGAGACCCTGCGGCCGGGTGGCACGATCGTGGCGGTCCCGTCCGGTGTGGCGCCGGAGGTGCTGGCGGGCGCCCGTGAGCGGGGGCTGAACGCGACCGCCTTCCTGGTGGAGCCGGACGGCGCCGCGCTCACCCGGATCGCCGACCTGATCGACAAGGGCACCGTGCGGGTCGAGGTGGCGGACGTCCTGCCGCTGGCGGACGCGGCCGAGGCGCAGCGCCGGGTCCAGGAGGGACGCACGCGCGGGAAGATCGTGCTGAGCGTGACGTCCTGACGGAGCGTCACCTCCCTTCGTCACGCGGCCTGTCGGTCCGTCAGCGCAGCAGGGGCAGCTTGCCGACGAGCTTGCTGATCCTGTTGCGCGGGCCGACGAGGCCGACCGCGTGGTAGGTCAGGTCCTCGTGCTTCGTCCCGGCGAGCAGATCGAGGTACTCGTCGTAGATCCGGGACGTCTGGGCGGGCTCCGGCATGTCGACGACGAAGACGTCGTCCTTCGCGGTGGCCTTCTCCCGCAGGGAGTGGAGAGTGGCGGCGTCGGCGGCCAGGACGGAACAGCCCGCCCAGGGCAGCCCCGGATGCACATGGCCCGACCCGTCCCGGCCGTCGCCGCCGAGCAGGTGCGGCAGAGCCCTGCCGACGGCGGCGGCCATGCAGGCCGCCGCGTTCACCGCGCGCCCAGCGGGCAGGTCCTCGTCGATGACGACGACCCACTTGAGCGGGGCCTGGCGGGTGGAGAGGTCGGTCCGGGCGACGTCATCGTGAAGGCTGCCACTGTATGCGGTGTCGTTGTGAGCGGTCATGTCTCGGAACGGTAGGCACTCATGCGTACGATGGTGAGTTCCTGCGCACTTCGTACGGCCGAAGGGCACCATCGTGGAACTTGATGCGCTCGACTGGGCTCTGCTGCGGGAGCTGCAGCACGATGCACGGCAGACCAATCGCGACTTGGCGGCCAAGACCGGCGTCTCCCCCTCCACCTCGCTGGAGCGGGTCAAGATCCTGCGCGAGCGGGGCGTGATCGACGGATTCCACGCGGCGCTCGATCTGGAGTCGGTGGGCCGCCCCGTACAGGCGCTGATCTCCGTACGGATCAGACCGCCGTCCCGCCCGGTCATCGAGGGGTTCCGCGAGTGGGCGGCCCAACTGCCGGAGATCATCGGGCTGTTCGTGACCTCGGGCCCGCACGACTTCCTCCTGCATGTGGCCGTTCCGGACGTCGACGGGCTGTACGCCTTCGTCATCGACCGTCTCACCGAGCGCCGCGAGGTGGCGGACGTGCAGACGACGATGGTCTACGAGCATGTGCAGTCCCGGTCGATCTCCCGGCCCGCCGAGGAGGGCCGGCGGCGCGCCGCCGGCCGGCGGCGGGTGCCGTAGAGGACCATTTTGAAAATGGGAACCATTATCGTACAGTGGCGACATGGCAAGCAACGAACTCCGCCCGGTGATCAAGCTCCGCTCCACGGCGGGCACCGGCCACACCTATGTCACCCGCAAGAACCGCCGCAGCGACCCGGACCGTATGGTCCTGCGCAAGTACGACCCGGTCGCCCGTCGGCACGTCGACTTCCGCGAAGACCGCTGACGCCCGACACGCGACCGCACCACCCCATGCCTCGGGCCCCATGCGCCGGGCGGGCTCCTTCGAGCCCGCCCGGCGTACGCGCGTGCGCTCAGGTGCTCGCGTCGGCCCGCGCCGGTGCCTTTCCGTTCATCTTCGGTGCCGGGTCCTGGTTCTGATCGGCCGGTGACCGGGTCGAACCGGTGGCCCCTTGGAGCGAGTTGAGGATGGTCATGCCCTGGCCGACCAGCCCCGCCGCCACCTCGTTGACACCGTCGGTGCCGTTGAGGACGGTGAGGTTCGAGTCCGCCAGCCCCTTGGCCGCCGCGGTGGCCAGCTCCGGGAGCACCTCCACCACGCGGTTGGCCGCCAGGAGTTCCTGGTTGCCGTCCCGCAGGGAGAGGGCGCGCGCGCTGTTCGCGTCGGCCTGCGCCCGCGCGAGCGTGAGCCGGCGGTACGCCTCCGCGTCCGCCGGGCGCCTGACCTCCGCCTCCAGCCGCTGCGCCGCCAGCAGTGCCTGCCGCTCCGCCAGCGCCGTCTGCTCCTCGATGACGTCCTGCGACGCCTTCGCCTCGGCGAGCGGTCCCGCCTGGGAGGCGCGCGCCCGGACCTGCTCGGTCTCCGCCTGGAAGCCCGCGCGCTTGATCGAGGTGTCCCTCTCGTACTCGGCCTTCAGCGCCTCCGCCTGCTGTTCCCGCTCGGCGGCCTCCTGGTCGGCCCTGGCCGCGGCGATACGGGCCTGGCTCGCGACAGCCGCGGCGTGCGGCGCCGCCAGATTGTTGATGTAGCCGGTGGCGTCCTCGATCTCCTGGATCTGGAGGGCGTCCACGACGATGCCGAGCTTCTCCATCTCGCTGTGACTGCCGGCCTTCACCTCCTGGGCGACCCTGTCCCGCTCCCGGATGATCTGTTCGACGGTCAGTCCGCCGATGATGGAGCGCAGGTGACCGGCGAAGATCCGGCCCACCAGCTCCTCCATCCGGTCCTGCTCGGCCAGGAAGCGCCGGGCGGCGTTGGCGATCGACACGGCGTCGTCACCGACCTTGAAGACGGTCACCGCGCGTACGGTCAGCCGGATGCCCTGCTGGGTGACGCAGTCCTCGGCTATCTCCGCCTCCCGCAGCGCCAGGGACAGCATGCGGGCCTTCTGCTTGATGGGAAGAACGAAACTGCCGTGACCGGTGACGATCCGGAACTGGGTGTCCTGGACCTGCCGTTTGGAACCGGAGATGAGCATCGCCTCGTTCGGTGCTGGAACATGCCAGAACAACATGAGGGAACTCCTGTCCTGCTACCCACTCACGCCGTGTGGTCGCGCGATCAGGTTCGCGTTACACGTGTATTCGGGATCCGGTGGGCCCCGAGGCTTGCACCCCGGGCGTCCGACGTCAGTCGGGAAGGGGCTCCACCATCACCGAGCGGGCCGAGACACGGTCGGTGACCAGCACCTGGACGTTCGTGCCGATCGGCCGGTCGGACCAGGCCGCGTAGGCTTCGGAACCGCCGCGTACGGCCACCAGTACTTCCCCCGGACCGTCCGGCGGGATCGGGACGGTGATGCGTCCCACCGCCCCCACCGGGCTCTGCGCGGAGTCATCTGTGACGGACATGAATCGTTGCCCTCACCTCCAGCGCTCAGCACGCCCCCGGTCATTTCAGGCTACTCCGGAGGCGTGCCGACGGCCGGTCGAAGGATCGTCGACGAACCGGTCGTGGGTTCGACCGGTCAGTGGGAGCGCCGGTGCCGGGGGCGGAACAGCAGCAGGTACACCGTGGCGACGACGGCGACCGCCTGGGCCACGACGGTGGCCCGCTTCTCCCAGAACCAGTCCGGCTCGTACATGTTCGGGAATGGTCCCCACGCGCCGACGTCGACGTAGCGGTAGATGAGCAGGAGCGCGAGTCCGCCGGCCGCCACCGACCAGGCGAAGAGATCGCCCGGGATCCGGCGCCAGACGAGGACGAGCAGCGCGGCCAGCGCCGCGAAGCCCGCCTCGATCCGGAAGAGGTCGCCCTGGCTGATGTCCGCCGAGATGGCGTCGTACTGCGGGGCGAGATCGGCGTGGTAGTACGCGTCGAGGGCCAGGCCCGCCGCGGCGAGCAACCGGGCCAGGCCCCTGAGGTAGTGGCCGACGCGGCCCCGGTGCGCCGGCCCGGCGGGCGAGGCGGTGGGCTGAGCTGACATGGGGGTCTCCATTCGCGCCGCGGACGGAGCCGCCGGCCGGGGCTCACTTGACGGTGAGCGTGCCCTTCATGAACGGGTGGATCGTGCAGTCGTACGGGAAGGCGCCCGGCTTCGACGGCGCGGTGAAGCCGGCGCTCCTGCCCGGCGCGATGTCGCCGGTGTCGAAGGAGGCGCCCTTGGTCGCCGTCAGGGTGTGCGTGGTCGTGTCGTTGTTGACCACGGTGACCTTCGCCCCGGGTGCGACGGTCAGGGCGGCGGGCCGGAAGGTGAAGTTGTCGATGGTCACCTGTGTTCCGGCGCCCGCCGAGGGGCTGGCGGCCGACTTCGTCGCGCTGTCGCCGCCGCCGCCTCCGCTGTCCGAACACCCGGTGAGGGTGGTCAGAGCGAGGGTACAGACGGCGGCGGCCACGGCGGACCGGGCCCGGCCACGGAGGAACGAGAGCGGCATGGCGTCTCCGAGCGTTCGTGGGCCGGAAGGGCCGATGATCAGTAACCGCCGCCGTTGTTGTTCTGCGGCTTGGTGGTGACCTTCTTGCCGGCGGGGTTGACGATGTACCACTTGGCACCGAAGGCGTTGACGTTCTGCCCGTTGATGTCGCCGGCCTTCTGGTCGTCGGCGAAGCGGTACAGCGGGTGCCCGTTGTACGTCACCTGCTCGGAACCGTCGTCGCGCTTGCTCGTCTTGAGCAGATCGGCCTTGAGGCCCTTGCCCGCGGCGGGCGTCGACTTGACGGTGTAGGGCGGCCAGGCCGCGGCGCACGCGCCGTTGCACATCGACTTGTTCTTGGTGTCCTTGTCGAACTGGTACAGCGTCCGGCCCTTGTCGTCGACCAGCATCTTGCCGAAGGAACCGTTCTTGACGTCGACCGTGGGCGCGGACGACGAGGACGCCGCCGGGACCACGTCGACCTCATGGTTGTTGGGCCGGCTCCCGGTGTCCGTACCACTGGCGCTGCCATGGTCGCCACCGCCGTCCGAACACCCGGCGGCCGCGGTGGCCATCAGCAGGGCGGAGGCCAGCGCGGTGACTGTCCTGGTGTGCCGTCTCATCAGGGACTCCTCGATCGTCGGCCGCCCATGCGGGCAGCACGCGGCCCGCCCGATCGGGGCCGCCAGCCCCAGTGCACAGCAGGGCTGACGGACCGGCCACCTGGGCGGGGCCGTCCGGAGTGCGGCCCGGACGGGACCGAGGAGTACGAGTACCGGAGTCGGTCAGGCTTCCTCGAAGTAGGCGTCAAGCACCGCGTCGAGTTCGGCCGTCCACTCCTTGAGGCTGCTCCGGGACGGCGCGTCGACGTCCGACTGGTAGTGGCGACGGCCGGTCGTGTGCAGGGTGACGGTGAACCGGCGGCCGAATCTGGGGGTCTCGACCTCCACGGCGCCGATCTCGTCCCAGCCGAACTCCGCCTCCGCCTCGTCCAGCTGGAAGCGCACCCCGGTGCGGTCGGCGGTCATCGAGGCGCGGCGGTCGCTGATGTCGAAGACGGGACCGTCCTCGTCGGCGTCGTCGTCGGAGGCGTCCTTCTTGAAGGAGACCGCCCCGGCCGACTCGTCGCCGGCCTTCCCGTCGGTCGACGCGGACGCGTCGACGGCGGGTTCCTCAGGTGCCTCCGCCTCTTCGGTCACCTCGTCCACGGCCGCTTCGTCGGCGGCCTCCCGAGGGACGTCCTTGGCGGCGTCGTCAGCCTCCTCTACGAGGCGGGGTGCCATGAGCCCAGGGATGTATCCGGGATCGGTCCCCGCGGCGGGTACGGGCTGGATTATCGGATCGATGCGCTCCACGGCTGGCAGTATGGCCGATAAACCTGTGCGAGGAACACTCGGTCCACGCGGGACTGCCGGAATACGCGAAATGAGACGAACGGCACGCCCCTTGACGGCCGGCACCCCCTTGCCGCTCCGCCGGGCGGGCCCGCCCGGGCACCCGCTCCGGTACCGCCGCCCCGTGGCCGCCGGCCTCATGCGGAACCCCAGGACCGCGCCGTACGCCCGGACTTGACGCCCCGTCGGTCGAACCGACCGGCGCGAAGCTCCGTAGTGGGAGCGCCCGGCGGCGATGTCCTCGTACGACGCCGGGCACCGGAAGAAGACGGAGCGCGGCATTCCGTTCCCCGTACCGGAATCGATGAACGCGACGAAACCCCGGAGCCCGACGGCGGGCCGCGTCATCCGCGGCGCCCGATTCGGCCCGGAAGCCGGCCCCACAGCGGGAGTGCGCCCCCTATTCGCCCCCTATCCTTCCCCCTGTTTCGGCGTCACCCGGAGTCGCGGAGCCGTCCTCCCGGGCCAGTTCCGGACTCCGCGCACCACGGGCGCCGGCCGGGCCGTCCGCCAACTCGCGCATACGCTCCGGTTTTGCGGGCCCGGTCGGCCGGCCCGGTCCCGACAGGCCACCTGCGAGGCCCTGTTCGGGCGTGGGGAAACGGGCAAGTCCAAACACGCCGATGCGCTATGTTTCGACTGCGCGAGTGGCCTTGCCCGAACGGGCCGCCCGACGTCGCCCGCGAGTACCCACACGGGGACCCGCCTATCCCGCCCAGGCGGTGCGCTCTGGCGCGAGGGAAAAGGCCCGGCTATTGTTTATCAACAACGAGGTAAACACCTCCGCCGCGCTCCGCTTCGCCTCCGGCGTACCTGCTAACTTATTTAGCGGCGGACAGCTCTGTCGGCGTCGCGCTCTCCGCGCTATCGCCCGTTAACGAAATGGCGGAGGCGGGGCAGTTCACCCTCGGCCTCGCGCGGCCGGGCATCTTAAGGACGGCAGCCGTTCATCCGCGCCACCCCGAAAGGTGCCTCTGCCGCACGCTTCGATCTGTCATCTTCTTGCAACAAAGCTCGCCGAGGCATTGAAAACCCCTGCACACCGGCTTGGCAAGAGGGCATCGTCCGCGTGCCGCCACGCCTGACGTGCCGGCGGCGCGATGGCCGCATGGCCCAGCATCACACACCCGAGGACCTGGAACCGGCCCGCCGGTGGCCCCGGCCGCGCACAGCCACCTACCGCGTCACGACAGCGCTATTCGCGACGCACGGACGTCCGGGTCCGTCGAGTTCGGCTATCGGCACAGGTAGGCGCACCACACCCGGAACCCTTCACCTATGGATTCCCTCTTGGTTACCGGCCGGTTAACGCCGGCCTTCCTTGGTTACCGGGCAGTTAAGGCTGTTCTTCAGTTTGGCCGAAAGCCGCCCTGTGCGTGCGCCGACAACGGCCGACTCATTGGTAACCATGACCGACGGTCAGGATCGCATCGTAGTACAAGTGGTGAGTGAAGCAGCCGAGTCAGGCACCCCCACCCTCGCAATTCGCCCCGAACGGCAGCAGACCCGGCTCCGGGCCCCTGCGAAGTTCCCAGCCACGGAGAAATCGATGCGAAGGTTGCTAGGAGATTTCGCACAGCAGACTTAACTACCCCTTGGCTCGACAGCGATTATCCTATCGCCGGGTGGGTGACCGAATACGGTCGCTAGCTTCTTCATATTGACGACTAGGTTCCGCTTCTGGCTGCCGGAAACCGACCAGCTCCACGATCAAAAGGTGTCAACAGGGGGGAAAGTTAGTTGTGCTGAAGGAACGGGACAAGATACTCGAACAGCTCGAGGACCTACTGATCCAGTCCACTCGGGGCAGGGGGGTCATCGCCGCGATCAGCGGCTCGACCGCGATCGGCAAGACCACGACACTCAACGCCCTGGCCGAACGGGCAGCTTCGGCGGGCAGCACGGTGCTCAGCGTGGTCAGCTCGCCACACGAGCGTGAGGTCCCCTACAGCGCCCTGGCCCAGCTGCTGCATTCGATCGAAGCGCAGTGCACCACCGCCGAGGCGTCCCGTGCCGGGGGCGCCGGGGGCGTCCGTCCCGGCAGGCAGACGGACGTGGCCGCCGCTCTCGCCCCGCCCGGGGCCCAGGACGACCCGCTGACCGTCGCGCGGCGGACCTACCAGATCATCGCCGAGCTGACGGCGTTGCGTCCTGTGCTGATCACGGTGGACGACATCCAGCACACCGACACAGCCACCCTCACGTGCCTGCGCTACCTGGCGCAGCGCCTGACCCAGCTCTCACTCGCGCTGGTGTTCACGCACGGGATCTCCGTCGACGAGCAGCCCGCACGGGTCCTGGACGACCTCCTCTACCGCACGAGCGCACGGCACTTCCACCTGGAACCCCTCTCGCGTGTGGACATCATGGGGCTGGCCGCGAGCAGGCTCTCCGTCCTTCCGTCGGACCGGCTCATCGTCGAGATCCATCGGCTGAGCGGCGGGAACCCGCTCCTCGCCCAGGCGCTCATCGAGGAGCACCGGCTGCGTGTGGCGTCCGACGCCGCCGCCGGTCCGGTGCCGCCGCAGAGCGACGGCCACGCCCGCCGGTCGACCACCGAGGGAGGGGCGTCGATCGGCCCGGCCTTCTACCAGGCCGTCCTCGCCTATCTGCACCGGCTCGGACCGCGCGCGGTCCGTCTCGCCCGGTGCGTCGCCCTGCTGGACGAGGCGACCACTCCCCTGCTGCTGAGCCGGCTGAGCGGTATCGACACCGAGTTGTTGAAACGTTATATACGACTGTTCACCGGGATGGGTGTGCTGGACGGCGCACGGTTGCGGCACGCGGGCGTACGGCAGGCCGTACTCGGTGAGATGCCGCACGGCGAGGCGACCCAGCAGCGGTACCGGGCCGCTCGCCTCCTGAACGAGGGCGGAGCGCCGCCGCAGGCCGTCGCCATGCATCTGCTCGGTGTCGGTCCGCTGCACGACGGCTGGGTGCTGCCCGTACTGCAGGAGGCCGCGGCCCATGCCATGGAGGACGGTGACGTACCGCAGGGCATCCGGTATCTGGAGCTGGCCTGCGAATGCTCCTTGGACGAGGGGCAGCGCCTCTCGGCGAAGTCGCTGTACGCCTTCGGCCAGTGGCAGCTCAGGCCCGCCGAGTCCGCCCCGCACTTCCGCGCGCTCAAGGCCCCCATCCTGGAAGGGAAGCTGACGGGCACCGACGCGCTGTGGGTCGCCGAGGGCATGCTCTTCCACCTCGACTTCGACGAGGCCGTCGAGGTGGTCGACCATGTCAACCAGGGCGACGCGGACATGTCCACCGCGCTGCACAGCACCCGGATGCTCATGGCCTCGGAGGTGCCGGGCCTGCTCGAACGGCTCGACCATCCGCTGCCGGCCACCACGGCACCGGCGACGTCCCATTCGGAATTAAGAGCTCGCCACGCCCTCGCCCTCGTCCTGGAGAACGGGGCGGACAAGTACGCCATCGCCCTGGCCGATCAGGTGTTCCAGGGCAGCCAGAACTGGCCGACATCGAAGCTCAGCGGCCTGCCGAAGGCACTCTCGGCCCTGTGCTACGCGGACCAACTCGACACCGCGGCCGCCTGGTACGACCATCTCGCCGCCGAGGTGGAGCGGCATGACGCCCCTGGCTGGTGGGCCCAGATCGAGAGCGTCGGCGCGCTCCTGTCGCTGCGGCGCGGACGGCTGGCGGACGCCGTACGCCAGGCGGAGACGGCCCACGCCGGGCTGTCCGGGCCGAGGTGGAACGTCAGCAGCGCGCTGGCGCTGAGCGTGCTCGTCGAGGCCCATACCGCCATGGGCAACCATCAGACCGCGGCCAAGTACCTGGCGACGGCCGAGCCGCCGCCCGCGCTGTTCCTCACCCGCGCGGGGCTGCACTACCTCTACGCGCGTGGGCGGCATCATCTCGCCACCGGCAACACGTACTTGGCGCTGTCCGACTTCCAGGAGTGCGGCACGCTGATGCGGCGCTGGAACATCGACACCCCCTCCCTGGCGCCCTGGCGGCTGGGAGAGGCGGAGGTGTGGCTGCGGCTGGGCGACCGGGAGCAGGCGGCCCGGCTCGTCGAGAAGCAGCTCACCAACTCGGACGCCGGGCTGACCCGTTCGCGGGGTATGACCTTGCACACCCTGGCCCTGGTCCAGGCGACGGCCAAGCAGCCCCCGATCCTGCGGGACGCGTTCCGGCTGCTGGAGGCCGCCGGGGCGCGTTACGAGGCCGCCGGCGTGCTGGCCGATCTCAGCCGCGCCTACCAGCAGTTGGGCGACAAACAGGCCCGGCCGACCGCACGGCGGGCCTGGCGGCTCGCCAAGAGCTGCCAGGCGGAGTCCCTCTGCCAGGCGCTGCTCCCGACGTCCATGCCGCAGAGCATGGACACGAAGCCGAACGAGGGGTCACGCGGCGGCGACCGCGCGGGCCAGGACAGCTTCGGCACACTCAGCGAATCCGAACGGCGTGTCGCCACACTGGCCGCCCAGGGGTACGCCAACCGTGAGATCGCCGAGAGGCTGTTCATCACGGTCAGCACCGTGGAGCAGCATCTGACCCGCGTCTACCGCAAGATGGGCATCCGAAACCGCGAGCAGCTCCTGCAGGGAGCCCACGCGGTGAGTTACGAGTCCGTCTGATCCATTCGCTCCCCACCCCGTGAGGGGCCCGGTCCGCCCGCCCGTCGACCGACGGGCGGGCGGACTTCTGTCCGCGGCCGGGGGCGGGAGGGGCCGGCCGGCCGGGAGGCAACCCCAGGGGTACCCCTGACAACGTCGTCCTAGGGGGCTCTACGGGTAGCTGGGGGCGAGCGGCGGAGCTGATGATCGTTCCCTCAAGACGAACGCCTGCCCGGCGTTTTCGAAGCACGCGATGAGGGAGGCACTCGCCATCATGTCGAGTGATCTTGTTCACGGTACGGATGCAATCGCAATCACCGGCATGTCATGCCGCCTCCCCCAGGCACCCGACGCCAACTCCTTCTGGGAGTTGCTGCGGTCGGGTCGCAGTGCGATCACCGAGGTGCCGCAGGACCGCTGGGACCCGGAGGAGGTGCTGCCGGACTCACCGGAGCGGCATCGCGCCGCGTTGCGCCACGGCGGGTTCCTGGACCGCGTGGACCAGTTCGACGCGGCGTTCTTCGGGATCTCACCGCGCGAGGCCGTGGCGATCGACCCGCAGCAGCGGCTCTTCGCCGAGCTGGCCTGGGAGGCGCTGGAGGACGCGGGAATCGTCCCCGAGACGCTGCGGTCCTCACCGACCGCCGTCATCGTGGGAGCGATCGCCGGGGACTACGCGGCGCTGGCCCACCGCGGTGGTGCGATCACGCAGCACTCGCTGCCGGGGCTGAACCGCGGTGTCATCGCCAACCGGGTGTCGTACGCCCTGGGCCTGCGCGGCCCGAGCATGGCGGTCGACTCGGCGCAGTCGTCGTCGCTCGTGGCGGTGCACCTGGCCGTGGAGAGCCTGCGCAAGGGCGAGGCCACGCTGGCGCTCGCGGGCGGTGTGGCACTCAACTTCGCGCCCGAGAGCGCCGAAGTCGCCGGGATGTTCGGCGGGTTGTCGCCGGACGGACGCTGCTTCACCTTCGACGCGCGGGCCAACGGCTACGTACGCGGTGAGGGCGGCGGTGTCGTCGTACTGAAGCCGCTGGCGGCCGCGGTGCGCGACGGGGACACCGTGTACGGGGTCATCCGTGGCAGCGCGGTCAACAACGACGGCTCCACCGACGGGCTCACGGTGCCCAGCGCCGAGGCCCAGGCGACGGTCCTGCGGCAGGCGTGCGAGGACGCGGGCGTGGACCCGGCCGAGGTCCGTTACGTGGAACTCCACGGCACCGGCACCCCGACGGGCGATCCGCTGGAGGCGGCGGGTGTGGGCGCCGCGTACGGCAGCGCCCGTCCGGCGGGATCCCCCGTGCTCGTCGGCTCGGCCAAGACCAACGTCGGGCATCTGGAAGGCGCGGCGGGCATCGTCGGGCTGATCAAGACGGCGCTGAGCATCCGGCACCGGGAGATCCCGGCGAGCCTCAACTACGAGACGCCCAACCCGCGGATCGATCCCGAGGCGCTGAACCTGCGCGTCCAGACCGCGTCCGGCCCGTGGCCGGACGCGCCGCTGCTGGCCGGGGTCAGTTCCTTCGGTGTGGGCGGAACGAACTGCCATGTCGTACTCGCCGAGGCGCCCGAGCCGGTCGCGCCCGAGGAGGACGCGCCGCAGGGCGCGGAGCCGGAACTCCCGCTGGCCCCGTGGCTGGTGTCCGGGCGTACCGAGGCCGCTCTGCGCGCCCAGGCCGGACGGCTGCTGGAGCGGCGGACGGCGGACGCCGACGCGTTCGACATCGGCCGCTCGCTCGCCGGCACCCGGACCCACTTCGAGCACCGCGCCGTCGCGCTCGGGCTCGAACACGACGCGCAACTGGCGGCGTTGAAGGCCGGCGACGACATACCCGGGCTCGTCACGGGTGTGACGGGCGACCACGGGAAGATCGCGCTGGTGTTCCCGGGGCAGGGCTCCCAGTGGGAGGGCATGGCGCGTGAGCTGATGCGCACGTCGGCGGTCTTCCGCGCGTCGATCGAGGCGTGCCACGAGGCGCTCGCCCCCTACGTCGACTGGTCGCTGCTGGACACGCTCACCGACGAGTCCGGGGCGACGTCCCTGGACCGGGCGGACGTCGTCCAGCCCGTGCTGTTCGCGGTGATGGTCTCGCTCGCCAGGGTGTGGGAGTCGCTGGGCGTACGGCCCGACGCGGTCATCGGACACTCGCAGGGCGAGATCGCCGCGGCGCACATCGCGGGAGCGCTCGACCTGGCGGACGCCGCCAGGATCGTGGCCCTGCGCAGCCGGACGATCATGACGCTGGCGGGTACGGGCGCGATGGCGTCGGTGCCGCTGGCGGCCGACCGGGTCGCCGAGTACATCGCCCCCTTCGGCGACGGGCTGAGCATCGCCGTCGTCAACGGGCCCGGCACCACGGTCGTGGCCGGAACCCCCGAGGCGATCGCCGAGTTGCTGGCCCGCTGCGAGAGCGACGGGATCCGTGCCAAGGCCGTCTCCGGCGTGGACTTCGCCTCCCACTCGCCGCACATGGACGCCATCAAGGACCGGCTGCTTGAGCAGTTCGCCGGGGTGACGCCGCGTTCGTGCGACATCGCGTTCTACTCGACGGTGACCGCGGGCGCCGTCGACACGGCGGGGCTCGACGCCGACTACTGGTTCTCCAACCTCCGCCGGCCCGTTCTCTTCGAGAAGACCCTCCAGGCCATGGCCGAGGACGGGTTCGGCACGTTCGTGGAGTCGAGTCCGCATCCCGTTCTCACGGTCGGGCTGCGCGCGACGCTGCCGGACGCGCTGGTCGCGGACTCGCTGCGCCGTAACGAGGCCGCGTGGCCGCAGTTGCTGACGTCCCTGGCGGAGCTGCATGTATCCGGTCTGCCCGTGGACTGGTCCGCCGTCTTCGCCGGGCGCGCGCCCGGTCGGGTGGCGCTGCCCACGTACGCCTTCCAGCGGGAGCGCTACTGGCCCGAGGTCTCGACCGCGTTCGAGACCTCGGCGCGCGGCGCCGTCCAGGTCCAGGAAGCGCCGCGCGAGGCGGCCCCCGCGTCGAGCGGCTCCACGTGGTCGGACCGGCTCGCCGGACTGCCGGCGGACGAACGCGCCCGTGAGGCGCTGGAGTTGGTGCGACGGCGCACGGCGATCGTGCTCGGTCATCTGAACACGGACTCGGTCGAGGTCGGCCAGGCGTTCCGTGAGCTGGGCATGGACTCCACGATGGCGGTCCAGCTCCGGCAGAACCTCGTGGACGCCACGGGGCTGGCGCTGCCGGAGACCGTCGTCTTCGACTACGCGAGCCCGTCCCGGCTGGCCCGGCGGCTGTGCGAACTGGCCCTGGGCGACGACACGTCGTCGGCCGCGTCCGCGCTGTCGCGGTCGTCGGTGCTCGACGCCGACGACCCGATCGTGATCGTCGGCATGGCCTGCCGCTACCCCGGTGGCGCCGGCACCCCGGACGAGCTGTGGCAGCTCGTCGACGACGGGGTGAGCGCGATCTCGGGCTTCCCCACCGACCGCGGCTGGGACCTGGACGCCCTGTACGACCCCGAGCCCGGGGTGCGGGGCAAGACCTACACGCGGCACGGCGGATTCCTCGACGAGGCCGCCGAGTTCGACACCGAGTTCTTCGGCATCAGCCCGCGCGAGGCCACGGCGATGGACCCCCAGCAGCGGCTGCTGCTGCAGGTCACCTGGGAGGCGCTGGAGCGCGCCGGGATCGACCCGGACGGCCTGCAGGGCAGCAGCACCGGTGTGTTCGTGGGCGCGATGTCACAGGAGTACGGCCCCCGGCTGCACGAGGGCGACGACGGGCTGGGCGGCTATCTGCTCACCGGCAACACCGCGAGTGTCGTCTCCGGGCGGATCTCGTACACCTTCGGTCTTGAGGGTCCGGCGGTCACGGTCGACACGGCGTGCTCGTCGTCGCTGGTCGCGATGCACCAGGCGGCGCAGGCGCTGCGCGTCGGGGACTGCTCGCTGGCCCTGGCGGGCGGCGTCGCGGTCATGGCGACCCCGGGCATGTTCGTGGAGTTCGGACAGCAGCGTGGGCTGGCGCCCGACGGGCGGTGCAAGTCGTTCGCCGGTGCGGCGGACGGCACCATCTGGGCCGAGGGCGCGGGCATGGTCCTCCTTGAGCGGCTGTCGGACGCGAAGGCGAACGGACACACCGTCCTCGCCGTCCTCCGCGGTTCCGCGGTCAACCAGGACGGTGCGAGCAACGGCCTCACCGCTCCGAACGGGCCCTCGCAGCAGCGGGTCATCAACGCCGCCCTGGCCGGGGCGGGTCTCACTCCCGACCAGGTCGACGCGGTGGAGGCGCACGGCACCGGAACGCCGCTGGGCGACCCGATCGAGGCGCAGGCGCTGCTGGCGACGTACGGCCAGAACCGTGAAGAGCCGCTGTGGCTCGGGTCGTTGAAGTCCAACATCGGCCACACGCAGGCCGCCGCCGGTATCGGCGGGGTCATCAAGATGATCCAGGCGATGCGCCACGGCACGCTTCCCCGGACGCTCAATGTCGACGAGCCGAGCCCGCACATCGACTGGGACTCTGGCAATGTGCGGCTGCTGACCGAGGCCCGTGCCTGGCCGGAGACCGACCACCCGCGCCGCGCGGCGGTCTCCTCCTTCGGCATCAGCGGCACCAACGCCCACCTCATCATCGAGCAGGCTCCCGCGACGCCGGAGCCCGCCGAGGGTGACCAGGAGCAGGACGTGCCGGGGACGGCCCTCGTCCCGTGGTTCCTGTCCGCCAAGAGCGCTCCCGCGCTCCGCGACCAGGCCAGGCGCCTCCTCGACCATGTCATCGCGCGTCCCGGGGTCCACCCGGCGCACATCGGCCAGGCGCTGACCGCCACCCGCGCACGGTTCCAGCACCGCGCGGTGGTGGTGGGGGCCGGCCGTGACGAACTGCTGGCGGGTCTCCAGGCGCTGAGCAACGACGAGTCATCGCGGGCGGTCGTCACCGGTACGGCACGGGAGGGCACCACCGCGTTCCTGTTCACCGGACAGGGCGCGCAGCGGGCCGGGATGGGCCGCGAGCTGTACGACACGTACCCGGTCTTCCGGGACACCTTCGACGAGGTGTGCGCGACGCTCGACCGGCACCTGAACGCCGAACAGGCGGTCAAGGACGTCGTGTTCGCCGACGACGCGACCCTGCTCAACCAGACCCGGTACACGCAGGCCGCGCTCTTCGCGATCGAGACCTCCCTCTATCGGCTGGTCGAGTCCTTCGGGATCACCCCGCAGCATCTGACCGGTCACTCGATCGGTGAGATCACCGCCGCGCACGCGGCCGGGATCTTCACCCTCGACGACGCGTGCCGGCTGGTCGCCGCGCGCGGCTCGCTGATGCAGGCCCTGCCCGCCAACGGCGCGATGATCTCGCTGCGCGCCACCGAGGAGCAGATCCTGCCGCTCCTCGAAGGCCACGAGCACCACGTCAGCATCGCGGCCGTCAACGGGCCCAACTCGATCGTCATCTCGGGCGACGAGGAAGCCACCACCGCCATCGCCGCGACGCTCGCGGAGACGGGTGTCAAGACGCGGCGGCTGACGGTCTCCCACGCGTTCCACTCGCCCCACATGGATCCCATGCTGGACGAGTTCGAGCGTACGGCGGCGGACCTCACGTACCACGCCCCGACCATCCCGATCGTCTCCAACGTCACCGGGCAGCTCGCGGACCACCGCGTCACCACCCCCCAGTACTGGGTCCAGCACGTGAGGGACGCCGTACGGTTCGCCGACACCATCACCACGCTCGACCGGCTCGGCACCCGGCACTACCTGGAACTCGGACCGGACCCCGTCCTCACGACTCTCGTCAACGAGACTCTCGGCGCCGGCCGGGGCACCACCCCCACCGCCGTTCTGCGCAAGGGACACCCGGAGGCCACCACGCTCCTCACGGCACTCGCCACCGCGCACACCGCCGGCGCCGCCGTGAACCTCAGCGCCCACCTGCCGGCCCCCGGCACCCTGCCCGACCTCCCCACGTACCCCTTCCAGCGCCAGCGTTACTGGCTCGCGGCCACCGCCGCCGCCGGGGACGTGTCGTCGGCGGGGCTCACCGCCACGGGACACCCGGTGCTGACCACGGCCGCCGAACTGCCCGACCCGGGCGGGCTGCTGCTGACCGGCCGGGTCAACGCGTCCTCGCCCAACTGGGCGGCGGACCACGCCGTCTTCGGCACCCCGGTCATGCCGGGTGTGGCGTTCGTCGACATGCTGCTGCACGCCGCGGCACTGGTCGGCCGCCCCCGTATCGAGGAACTCACCCACCATGTCTTCCTGGCCCTGCCGGAACACGGCGCCCTCCAACTGAGGGTGGTCGTACGGCCGGCGGACGACTCCGGGCGGCGGTCCTTCGCCGTCCACTCGCGGCCCGAGGACGCCCCGCTGGGCGCCGACTGGACCTGCCACGCCACCGGTGCGCTCGGTGTCGCCCCGGCCGTACCGCCGGCGCTGCCGCCCGCGGACGCGGTCTGGCCCCCGGCCTCCGCCCAGGTCCTCGACACCGACGGCTTCTACCGGCGGATCGCCGAGGCCGGGTTCGGCTACGGCCCGGTCTTCCAGGGGCTCGGTGCCGCCTGGGAGGACGGCGACACGCTGTACGCCGAGGTGGCCCTGCCCGCGGGCACGGCCCCGGGCGCGTACGGCGTCCACCCCGGTCTGCTCGACTCCGCGCTGCACCCGATCGCCCTGGCCGCGGCCGGCGCGGAGGACGGCACACTGCATGTGCCGTTCTCGTGGAGCGGTGTGACCCTCCACGCGTCCGGCGCGCACACCCTGCGGGTCCGGCTCGCGCGCTCGACTCCCGAGACGGTCGCGCTGACCGTCACGGACCCGTCCGGCGCGCCCGTCCTGACCGTCGACTCCCTCGCCATGCGCGGGGTCCGCGCCGAACAGCTCGAAGCCGCCAGGCCCGACCGCGACGGCGCGCTGCACGAGGTCGCCTGGCGTGCGATTCCCGCGCCGCCACGCTCCAACACACGCCCCGACGGGGCCGGCTGGGCCGTGGTGGGCGACACCCGCGACCCGCGGGTCGCCGCCGTGCTGACGGCGCTCGGTGCCGCGGCCGAGTCCTACCCGGACGCCGAGGCGCTGCGCGCCTCGCTGCGGGCCGGCGCGGCCCGGCCGACGACGATCGTCGCCCGCTGTGCCACCGGGGCCGCCGAGGACGGCGCCGACCCGGTCGCGGCGGCGCACACCGAGACGCGCCGCGCCATGCGCCTTCTCCAGGCCGTCCTGGCCGACGGAGCGCCGGACTCCCGCCTGGTGGTCCTCACCGAGAACGCGCGGTCCACCGGAACCGGCGACGCGCCCGCCGACCTGGCCGGTGCGGCGGTCTGGGGCCTGATCCGTTCGGCCCAGTCCGAGAACCCGGACCGGTTCACGCTCCTCGACATCGACGGTTCGCGGGCCTCCGACGAGGCCGTCGTCGCGGCGCTCTCCACCGGTGAGCCCCAACTGGCCCTGCGCGAGGGCCGGTTCTTCGTACCCCGCCTCGCCCGTCTGACGCCGGGCGCGATTCCCGCCACGGCGTTCGACGCGCGGCGTACGGTGCTCATCACCGGCGGCACCGGCGCGCTGGGCTCCCTGCTCGCGCGTCACCTGGTCACCCGGCACGGCGTCAGGAAGCTGCTGCTGACCAGCAGGAGCGGCCGTCCGGCGGACAGCACCATCACCGCCGAACTCGCCGAACTGGGCGCCGAGGTCACCATCGCCGCCTGCGACGTGACCGACCGGCTGTCGCTGGAGACCCTGTTCGCCGGACTGCCGACGGAGCATCCGCTCGGCGCGGTGGTGCACTGCGCGGGCGTCCTGGACGACGGCGTGGTCACCGAGCTGACCGAGGACCGGCTGGCCGCGGTGCTCCGCCCGAAGGTGGACGGCGCGTGGAACCTGCACGAGGTGACCCGTGACATGGGCCTGGACCTGGACGCCTTCGTGCTGTTCTCGTCGGTGGTCGGTGTCCTCGGCTCGCCCGGACAGGCCAACTACGCCGCCGCCAACTCCTTCCTCGACGAACTCGCCGAGCACCGCCGTACGGCCGGGCTCCCCGCCAAGTCCCTCGCCTGGGGTCTGTGGGAGAGCGGCATGGCCGACACCCTCGACGAGCAGGACCGGGCACGGATGAGCCGCGGCGGACTGTCGCCGATGCCCACCGAGCGGGCGCTCGCGCTCTTCGACGCGGCACTCGCGACGGCGCGCGCGGTACTCGTACCCGCCGGGGTCGATGTCTCCGGCGCGCGCGCACAGCGGGCGTCGATGCTGTCCCCGCTGCTCGCCGAACTCCTCCCGGCCCAGGCACCGCCCGCCGAACGCGGCGGTGCAGCGGTCGACGAGTCCTCGCTGCGCCAGCAGTTGGCCGTCCTGCCCGAGCCCGAACAGCGCGAACTCCTCCTGGAGGTCCTGCGCAAGCATGTCGCGGCCGTCCTGGGCCACAGCTCCCCGCTCGCCATCGACCCGGAGAGCTCGTTCAAGGACCTCGGTTTCGACTCCCTCGCCGGCATCGAACTCCTCATGGTGCTCGGTGAGTCGCTGGGGCTGCACCTGCCGTCCACGATGCTGTTCGACCACCCGACGCCCGAGTTGCTGATCACCCACCTCAGGGACGAACTGGTCGACGACGACGCCGTGCCGGTCGTCGCCGTGGACACCGCCGCCGTGGCGGTGGCACCGCGCGACGACGACGAACCCATCGCCGTGATCGGCATGGGGTGCCGCTACCCGGGTGGCGCGACCACGCCGGACGAGCTGTGGCGGCTGGTCACCGAGGGAGTGGACGCCATCGGCTCCTTCCCGACCAACCGCGGCTGGGATCTGGACGAGCTGTTCGACCCGGACCCGGACATGCGCGGGAAGACCTACGCCCGCAAGGGCGGGTTCCTCTACGACGCCGACCGGTTCGACCCCGAGTTCTTCGGGATCAGCCCCCGCGAGGCCCTGGCGCTCGACCCCCAGCAGCGCCTTCTCCTGGAGACCACCTGGGAGACGTTCGAGAACGCGGGCATCCGCCCCGACACCCTGCGCGGCAAGCCCGTCGGCGTCTTCGCCGGCGTCGTCACCCAGGAGTACGGCTCCCTCGTCCACCGGGGCACCGAGCCTGTCGACGGCTTCCTGCTGACGGGTACGACCGCGAGTGTGGCCTCCGGGCGACTCGCCTACACGCTGGGTCTTGAGGGCCCGGCGGTCACCGTCGACACCGCGTGCTCCTCCTCCCTGGTCGCGATGCACCTGGCGTGCCAGTCGCTGCGCAACGGCGAGTCCACGATGGCCCTCGCCGGTGGCGCCACCGTCATGGCCAACCCGGGTATGTTCCTGGAGTTCAGCCGCCAGCGCGGCCTGGCTCCCGACGGACGGTGCAAGTCGTTCGCCGGTGGCGCCGACGGCACCATCTGGGCCGAGGGCGCGGGCATGGTCCTCCTGGAGCGGCTGTCCGACGCCAAGGCGAACGGACACACCGTCCTCGCCGTCATCCGTGGTTCCGCGGTCAACCAGGACGGCGCGAGCAACGGCCTCACCGCCCCCAACGGTCCGTCCCAGCAGCGGGTCATCAACGCCGCCCTGGCCGGCGCGGGTCTCACCTCCGACCAGGTCGACGCGGTCGAGGGACACGGCACCGGAACGCCGCTGGGCGACCCGATCGAGGCGCAGGCGCTGCTGGCGACGTACGGCCAGAACCGTGAAGAGCCCCTGTGGCTCGGCTCGTTCAAGTCGAACATCGGCCACGCCCAGGCCGCCGCCGGTATCGGCGGGGTCATCAAGATGATCCAGGCCATGCGCCACGCCACGCTCCCCCGGACCCTGCACGTCGACGAGCCCAGCCCGCACATCAACTGGACCTCGGGCAACGTACGGCTCCTCACCGAGGAGCGCGCCTGGCCCGAGACCGACCACCCGCGCCGCTCCGCCGTCTCCTCCTTCGGCATCAGCGGCACCAACGCCCACGTCATCCTCGAACAGGCCCCCGAGACGGCGGAGCCCGCCGAGGTCGGTCACGAGCAGGACGGGCCGGGGACGGCCCTCGTCCCGTGGGTCCTGTCCGGCAAGACGGAACAGGCCCTCCGCGACCAGGCCCAGCAGCTGCGCTCGTACCTGGAACTCAACCCCGGGGCGCGCACGGAGCGGGTAGCCCACGCGCTGGCCACCACCCGGGCCCAGTTCCAGTACCGGGCCGTGGTGCTCGCGACCGACCACCGGGCGTTCGACCACGCGCTGGGCGCGCTCACCCTCGGTGAGCCGTCCCCGGCGCTGGTCCGCGGGATGCCGCACCCCGGCAAGACCGCGTTCATGTTCACCGGGCAGGGCGCGCAGCGGGCCGGAATGGGCCGCGAGTTGTACGACGCGCACCCGGTGTTCCGGGACACGTTCGACGAGGTGTGCGCGACGCTCGACCGGCACCTTCAGGCCGAGCGGTCCGTGAAGGACGTCGTCTTCTCGGACGACGCGACCCTGCTCAACCAGACCCGGTACACGCAGGCCGCCCTCTTCGCGATCGAGACCTCGCTCTACCGGCTGGTCGAGTCGTTCGGGATCACCCCGCACTATCTGACCGGTCACTCGATCGGTGAGATCACGGCCGCGCATGTCGCCGGGATCTTCACCCTCGACGACGCGTGCCGGCTGGTCGCCGCGCGCGGCTCGCTGATGCAGGCCCTGCCGGCCACCGGAGCGATGATCTCGCTGCGCGCCACCGAGGCACAGGTCGTCCCGCTCCTGGACGGCCATGAGCACCACGTCAGCATCGCGGCCGTCAACGGGCCCAACTCCCTGGTCATCTCGGGCGACGAGGAAGCCACCACCGCCATCGCGGAGGCCCTGGCCGAGACCGGTGTCAAGACGCGGCGCCTGACGGTCTCGCACGCGTTCCACTCGCCCCACATGGACGCGATGCTGGACGAGTTCGAACTCGTCGCCGGGGAGCTGATCTACCACAGCCCGACCGTCCCGATCGTCTCCAACCTCACCGGCGAGTTGGCGGACCACTACATCACCACCCCGCAGTACTGGGTCCAGCACGTGAGGGAGGCCGTACGGTTCTCCGACGGCATCACCACCCTCGACCGGCTCGGCGTCCGGCACTACCTGGAACTCGGGCCCGACCCCGTCCTGACCACCATGGCGCAGGACAGCGTGGCCGACGACAGCGACGCCACCCTCGTCGCGGCCCTGTACCGCGACCGGGACGAGAACCACAGCTTCCTCTCCGCCCTGGCCACCGCGCACGCGCACGGCATCCAGGTCGGCTGGAGCCCCGTGATCGGTGAGACCTCGGTCCCCGCCCTCGGCCTGCCCACCTACCCCTTCCAGCGTCAGCACTACTGGCTGGAGGCGGCGAGGCCCACCTCGGGCGCCGACGGGCTGGGGCTGACGGCGACGGACCATCCCGTGCTGACCACCCTGGCCGAACTCCCGGACGGGGCAGGGCACTTGTTCACCGGCCGTGTCTCCGGGAACGATCCGGACTGGGTGGCCGAGCACATCATCTTCGGGACGATGATCGTCCCGGGTGTGGCCTTCGTCGACCTCCTGCTCCACGCGGCACGCCACGTGGACTGCGAGCACATCGAGGAACTCACCCACCACGTGTTCCTCGCCGTGCCAGAGCGCGCCGCCCTCCAACTGCGGCTTCTCATCGAGCCGGCCGACAGTTCCGGCAGCCGGGCCTTCGCCTTCTACTCGCGGCCGGAGGACGTACCGGTCGAGACCGACTGGACCCTGCACGCCACAGGAGCGCTCGGAGCCGAACGCCGGGAAGTCCCGGCGGGCGCCGACTCGCTCAGGAACGAGGTCTGGCCGCCGGACATCTCCGACACCATGGACGTGGCGGAGTTCTACCGCCGGGTCACGGATGGGGGCTTCGGCTACGGACCGCTGTTCCGCGGGCTCAGGAGGGCCTGGCAGGACGGGAACACGACGTACGCGGAGGTCTCCCTGCCCGCCGGTTCCGATCCCGGCGACTACGGCATCCACCCCGGTCTGCTCGACTCGGCGCTCCAGCCGGCCGCGCTGATCATGGGCGAGACCGAGGCCGCCGACTCCATCCGGGTGCCGTTCTCCTGGGCCGGTGTGTCCCTCCACGCGACGGGCGCCAGTTCCCTGCGGATCCGCCACACCTGGACCACACCGGACACCGCGTCGCTGGTCATCGCCGACCAGACGGGGACGCCGGTCATGACGATCGACTCCCTCGCCATGCGTACGGTCGGCGCCGACCAACTCGCCGCCACCCGTGCGGCCGACGCCGGAGAGCTGTACAAGGTCGACTGGATCGACGTCCAGACCGTGGAGGACAAGACCCAGGGCGCGACCGGGGCCACGTGGGCCGTGGTCGCCGACCCGGCGAACACCCCGGTCACGGCGGCACTTTCGCCGCTCGGCGCGGCGGTCGAGGTGCGGCCGGACGCGGTGACACAGCCGACGACACCGGGGGACGACACCACCAGGCCGGACGTGGTCTTCACCTGGTGCGTCTCCGAGCCCGGCGGCGACCCGGCACGGACGGCGCGCTCCTTCACACACCGCGTGCTCAGTCTCGTACAGGCGATCCTCTCCGACGACCGTCCGGACTCCCGCCTGGTGATCCTCACCAAGGGCGCGATGTCCACGGGTACGGGCGGCGCGGCCGATCTGGCCGGAGCCGCGGTCTGGGGACTCGTCCGCACCGCGCAGACGGAACACCCGGACCGGTTCACCCTGATCGACCTGGACGGTTCGGACGCGTCCCTGCGGGCGATCCCGGCCGCTCTGAACGCCGGGGAACCCCAACTGGCCTTGCGCGAAGGCCGGCTTCTCGCCCCGCGCCTCGCCCGTATCGGCACCGCCGACCCCGAGCCGACCGCCACGCCGACGTCCTTCGACCCGGACCGGACGGTGCTCATCACCGGTGGCACCGGCGCCCTGGGCACGCTCCTCGCCCGGCACCTGGTCACCCGGCACGGTGTGAGGAAGCTGCTCCTCACCAGCCGGCGCGGCCGTCCGGCGGACAGCACCATCACCGCCGAACTCGCCGAACTCGGCGCCGAGGTCACCATCGCGGCCTGCGACGCCGCGGACCGGGAGTCGCTGGAGGCCCTGCTGGCGAGCCTGCCGGCCGAGCATCCGCTCGGCGCGGTGGTGCACTGCGCCGGAACGCTCGACGACGGCATCGTCACGGCGCTGACTCCCGAGCGGATCGACGAGGTGCTCCGCCCGAAGGTGGACGGCGCGTGGAACCTGCACGAGCTGACCCGTGAACTGGACCTGGACGCCTTCGTGACGTTCTCGTCCGTGGTCGGTGTCCTCGGCTCGCCCGGACAGGCCAACTACGCCGCCGCGAACGTCTTCCTGGACGAACTGGCGGAACACCGCCGTACGGCCGGGCTGCCCGCCAAGTCCCTCGCCTGGGGCCTGTGGGAGAGCGGCATGGCCGACACCCTCGACGAGCAGGACCAGGCGCGTATGAACCGCGGCGGTCTGCTCCCGATGCCCGCCGAACAGGCGCTCGGTCACTTCGACTCGGCGCTCGACGCGGACCGGGCCGTGGTCGTCCCGGCCAAGCTCGACCTCACCGGGCTGCGGGCCCGCGCCGCGACCGTCCCGGTGGCGCCGATCTTCCGCGGTCTGGTCCGTACGCCGCTGCGCAGCGCCGCCCAGGCGGGTGGCGCGGGAGCGGAGGTCGGAGCACTCGGGCAGTCGATCGCCGGCCGCCCGGAGGCCGAGCAGGACCAGATCATCCTGGACTTCCTGCGCAATCACGTGGCCACCGTCCTCGGCCACGGCTCGCCGAACGCGATCGACCCCGCGCACTCCTTCAAGGAACTGGGCTTCGACTCGCTCAGCTCGGTGGAACTGCGCAACTCGCTCAACAAGGCGTCCGGGATGCGACTCCCGTCCACGCTGCTGTTCGACTACCCCACCCCCACGGTGCTGGCCGGCTACATCCGTAACCAACTGGCGGGCACCAAGCAGGCGGAGGCAGGCGCGCAAGTGGCCCGCCGCACCGTACGCGCCTCTTCCTCGCGGAGCGACGCGGCCGACCCGATCGTGATCGTGGGTATGGGGTGCCGCTTCCCGGGTGGCGCCAACACGCCCGAGGAGCTGTGGAAGCTGGTCGCGGAGGAGCGCGACGCGGTGGGGGCCTTCCCCGACAACCGCGGCTGGGACATCGAGAACCTCTTCGACGACGACCCGGACGTACGCGGGAAGTCCTACGCCAGTGAGGGCGGGTTCCTCTACGACGCCGACCGGTTCGACCCCGAGTTCTTCGGGATCAGCCCCCGCGAGGCCCTGGCGCTCGACCCCCAGCAGCGGCTCCTCCTGGAGACCGCCTGGGAAGCGTTCGAGAGCGCGGGCATCCGTCCCGACACCCTGCGCGGCGCGCCGGTCGGCGTCTTCGCCGGCGTCGCGGCCGGGGAGTACGTCTCGCTCACCCACCACGGTGGCGAGCCCGTCGAGGGATACCTGCTGACGGGTACGACGGCGAGTGTCGCCTCCGGGCGCATCTCGTACACGCTCGGTCTTGAGGGTCCGGCGCTCACGGTCGACACCGCCTGCTCCTCGTCCCTCGTCGCGATGCACCTGGCGTGCCAGTCACTGCGCAACGGCGAGTCCACGATGGCTCTCGCGGGTGGCGCCACGATCATGTCCAACCCGGGCATGTTCATGGAGTTCAGCCGCCAGCGAGGTCTTGCTCCCGACAGCCGCGCGAAGTCGTACGCGGCCGGCGCCGACGGCACCATCTGGGCCGAGGGCGCGGGCATGGTCGTGCTGGAGCGGCTGTCGGACGCCAAGGCCAACGGCCACACCGTCCTCGCCGTCATCCGCGGCTCGGCCGTCAACCAGGACGGCGCGAGCAACGGCCTCACCGCGCCCAACGGACCGGCCCAGCAGCGGGTCATCAACTCCGCCCTGGCCGGAGCGGGGCTCAGCCCCGACCAGGTCGACGCGGTCGAGGGTCACGGCACCGGAACGCCGCTCGGCGACCCGATCGAGGCCCAGGCCCTGCTCTCCACCTACGGCCAGAACCGTGAAGAGCCGCTGTGGCTCGGCTCGTTCAAGTCCAACATCGGCCACGCGCAGGCCGCCGCCGGTGTCGGCGGGGTCATCAAGATGATCCAGGCCATGCGCCACGGCACGCTGCCCAGGACGCTGCACGTCGACGAGCCCAGCCCCAACATCGACTGGGAGTCGGGCAACGTACAGCTGCTGACCGAGGCCCGCGCCTGGCCGGAGACCGACCACCCGCGCCGCTCCGCCGTCTCCTCCTTCGGCATCAGCGGCACCAACGCCCACCTCATCCTGGAGGAGGCGCCCACTCCCACCCACCCGGAGCCGGCCCCGGAGACCGCACCGGGGGCCACCACGGTCCCCTGGATCCTCTCGGGCAAGACCGAGCAGGCCGTACGGGACCAGGCCCAGCGGCTCCTCGACCACGTCGCCACGTACCCCGAACTCCAGCCGGTCGACGTCGCGTACTCCCTGGCCACCGCCCGTACGTCCTTCGATCACCAGGCCGTCGCGATCGGCGCCACCCGTGACGAACTCCTCGACCGTCTGCGGGCGCTCACCCAGGACCCCGGGACCGGCTTCCTGCACGGTCAGTCCCGCTCCAAGAAGGTCGCCCTCCTCTTCACCGGTCAGGGCTCCCAGCACCCGGGGATGGGCCGTCAGCTCTACGACACGCACCCCGTCTACCGGGACGCGTTCGACGAGGTGTGCGCCAACCTGGACCGGTACCTCCAGGCCGAACAGCCGGTCAAGGACATCGTCTTCGCCGACGATCCCACCCTCCTCAACCAGACCCGCTATACCCAGCCCGCCATCTTCGCCCTCCAGGTGGCCCTCACCCGGCTGATCGTCGACGAGTTCGGCGTCTCGCCCACCCATCACATCGGCCACTCGATCGGCGAGATCGCGGCGGCCCACACGGCGGGGATCCTCACCCTCGACGACGCCTGCCGCCTGGTCGCCACCCGCGGCGCCCTCATGCAGGCCCTCCCCGCCACCGGCGCCATGCTGGCCGTCGAGGCGACGGAGGAGGAGGTGCTCCCGTACCTCACCGAGCGGGTCGGCATCGCCGCCGTCAACGGGCCGCGGGCGGTGGTCGTCTCCGGCGACGAAGCCGATGTCATCGCCATCGGGGAGGAGTTCACCGGTCAGGGACGACGTACCCGCCGGCTCACCGTCAGCCACGGCTTCCACTCGCACCACATGGACCCGATGCTCGACGAACTCCACGCGGTCGCCGACACGCTGACCTACCACGTACCGCGCACACCGCTCGTCTCCACCGTCACCGGCCGTCTGGCCGGCTCCGAGATCACCAACGCCACCTACTGGAGCGATCACGCCCGTAACGCCACCCGCTTCCACGACGGCCTGACCACGCTCCACGAGCAGGGCGTCACGACCTACATCGAGATCGGCCCCGACGCCGTACTCGCCGCGCTGACCCGTGAGGCGCTGCCCGACGCCACCGCCGTACCGCTGCTGCGGGCCAAGCTCTCCGAGCCGGCCACTCTGCTCGACGGGCTCGTCCAGGCGCATTCGTCCGGCGCCACGGTCGACTGGGAAGGGTTCCTCGCACGACGCGGGGGCCGGAGCGTCGACCTTCCCACGTACGCCTTCCAGCGCCGCCGCCACTGGCTGGAGACCGCCGACCCCGTCGGTACGGCCGCCGGCCTCGGTCTGGAGTCCGCGTCCCACCCGCTGCTGGCGACGACCACCGAACTCCCGGACGGCACCAGCCTGTTCACGGGGCGGGTGACGCTGGCCGACCACCCGTGGCTCAGCGACCACACCGTCATGGGAACGGTCATCCTCCCGGGCACGGCCTTCGTGGAGCTGGCACTCCACGCGGCCGAGACGGTGGGTCTGGACGAGATCGCGGAACTCGTCCTGCACGCGCCGGTCACCTTCGGATCGCAGTCCGCGGCCCTTCTCCAGGTGATCGTCGGTCCTGACGACCCGTCGGCGGGCCGCACCCTCACCATCAGGTCACGCTCGGAAGAGGACCAGTCCTGGACCGAGAACGCGACCGGCACGCTCGGCGCCCTGGTGGCGGTCTCCTGACCCCGGCCGAGCGCGCGAGGCCCTGACACACACCGGCGGCCGCCCGCACCCTCTCCGTGGAGGG